>NZ_JABWMS020000025.1:0-57926 GCF_013369155.2 Escherichia sp. 94.0001
TTTTTAATGCTGCATATTTTTATGAAATGATTTATCGATAATTAATTTATATTGTCAGATGTGAACTATTGATATTTAAAATGAATTAAATAAAAACAAACGATAGTCTTTATGAATATTTTGCATATAAAAAAGGGGAATTTAATTCCCCTTTTAACGCATGGCAGGTACTTATTCAATATCCAGCGGATCTTCTGAAAGAATAATTCCGGTATTGTCGGCATAAAGATGGTCACCGGAGAAGAAGGTGACGCCGCCAAAATTAACGCGGACATCGCTTTCGCCAATGCCTTCGCCAGCGGCACCGACTGGAATTGCTGCCATCGCCTGGATGCCGATATCCAGCTCTTCCAGGTCATCTACCTGACGCACCGCGCCGTAAATGACCAGGCCTTCCCATTCATTTTGTACTGCCAGACGCGCCAGCTCAGCATCGACCAGTGCGCGACGAACAGAACCACCGCCATCAACGACGAGAACACGACCACGGCCATTCTGTTCGAGCAGATCGTACAGCAACCCGTTGTCCTCGAAACATTTTACCGTGATTATTTGTCCGCCAAACGACGCCCGTCCGCCAAAGTTGGAGAACAGCGGTTCCACGACGTTAACATCTTCTTGATAGATGTCACAAAGCTCGGAAGTATCGTATTTCATAGGCTTAACATTCAGTTGCTGCGAGAATTTTCAGTATATCGCGCTATGTGGGCTGTTGGCAAAATCATCAATTGTTAATTGATATTTGTCAGTTATGCTGCCCACTGGCTTAGGAATATCCCTAAAACAAACAGCAGGTTAGTCAGTAACGCTCCCTTGACAGTGCGTTCCAGCATCGGTCGCATCGCCACCGGGTCCATTTCCCGCATCACATAACGGGCTTGCTTCACCAGTAATGGTGCCGCCAGCAGGAACAGCCAGCCCCACAGGCTATGCAGTGAAAAGAGATTAAACAGCGCCAGACACACCAGAGAGCCCATCAGCAGGCAGGCATGATAACGACGCGCGTTCACTTCACCTAAGCGCACCACCAGCGTGTTTTTGCCATTTTCGCGGTCGCTATTGATATCACGCAGGTTATTAATGTTCAGTACTGCCGTTGCCAGCAGGCCGCATGCGGTCGCCGGAAGGATCAACGCCGGAATCAACGTATGAGCCTGTAAATACCAGCTGCCCATGACGCTTAACCAGCCAAAGAAAACCAGTACGGAAATATCACCCAGACCGATATAACCATAAGGACGATTGCCCACGGTGTAGGTGATAGCGGCAATGATCGACAACCCGCCAAGAATCAGGAAGCCGACAAAATCGGCCAGCGTATGGCACGCCACTGCAACCAGTGCCAGCCCGGAGAGACAGATGAGCACGACGGTAATAATGAGCGCCCGTTTCATCTCTTGCTGGGTAATGACCCCTTTTTGCATGCCACGTAGCGGGCCAATGCGGTCAGGTTTATCGCTGCCTTTTACTGCATCGCCGTAATCATTAGCGAGGTTAGAGAGAATTTGAAGCAGTCCGGCGGTAATCAGTGCCAGCAGGGCGACCAGCGGATCGAAGTGACCTTGCCACCATGCCAGCGCCGTCCCGACGATAATTGCAGCAAAGGCGAGGGGGAGGGTTTTAGGTCGTAAACTTTCCAGCCACGCCTGAGTTCGGCTAATTTGTTGTTCAGTCATAATACGCGCCAATAAAAATGGGGCCTTTCAGCCCCATCAAACAATGATGAAAATGATTGAACGCGATTATAGGATAAAACGGCTCAGATCTTCATCTGCCACCAACGCATCCAGATGTTTGCTCACATAATCTGCGTCAATAGTGATGGTTTGACCGCTTAAATCGCTGGCGTCGTAGGAAATCTCTTCCATTAAACGCTCCAGAACAGTATGTAAACGACGAGCACCGATGTTTTCGGTAGATTCGTTCACCTGCCATGCTGCTTCCGCGATGCGCTTAATACCGGAGTCGGTAAACTCAATATTTACGCCCTCAGTTGCCATCAGTGCTTTGTACTGCACGGTGATAGAGGCATTCGGCTCGGTCAGAATACGCTCGAAGTCGCTGGTGGTCAGTGCCTGCAGTTCAACGCGGATTGGCAGACGACCTTGCAGTTCCGGGATCAGGTCAGACGGTTTCGCAATCTGGAACGCGCCAGAAGCGATAAACAGAATGTGGTCAGTTTTGACCATCCCGTGTTTGGTGGAAACGGTGCAACCTTCTACCAGCGGCAGCAGGTCACGCTGAACACCTTCACGAGAAACATCCGGACCGGAAGACTCGCCGCGCTTACAGATTTTGTCGATTTCGTCGATAAACACGATCCCGTGCTGTTCAACGGCGTCGATAGCGTCTTGCTTCAGCTCTTCCGGATTCACCAGTTTCGCCGCTTCTTCTTCAATCAGCAGCTTCATGGCGTCTTTGATTTTCAGCTTACGCGCTTTTTGTTTCTGACCACCCAGGTTCTGGAACATGGACTGCAGCTGGCTGGTCATCTCTTCCATTCCCGGAGGCGCCATAATTTCAACGCCCATCGGTGCTGCGGCAAGATCGATCTCGATTTCTTTGTCATCGAGCTGGCCTTCACGCAGTTTTTTGCGGAATGCCTGACGAGCAGCGGACGGTTCCTGCTGTTGTTCGGTCTGTCCCCAGTTGTTTTTAGCCGGTGGGATCAGCACGTCGAGAATACGTTCTTCTGCCAGTTCTTCAGCGCGATAACGGTTTTTCTCAATAGCCTGGACGCGTACCATTTTCACGGCGGCATCGGTCAGATCGCGGATAATAGAATCCACTTCCTTACCTACATAGCCCACTTCGGTGAATTTGGTCGCTTCAACTTTAATGAACGGCGCATTCGCCAGCTTAGCCAGACGACGAGCGATTTCAGTTTTACCGACACCGGTCGGGCCGATCATCAGGATATTTTTCGGGGTCACTTCATGGCGCAGCTCTTCGTTAAGCTGCATGCGACGCCAGCGGTTACGCAGTGCAATCGCCACGGAACGCTTGGCGTTATCCTGGCCGATGATGTGTTTGTCCAGTTCGCTGACGATTTCGCGTGGGGTCATTTCAGACATGGGAGATCCTTACGCTTTGTAGCTTAATTCTTCGATGGTGTGGAAATGGTTGGTATAGATGCAAATGTCGCCTGCAATATCCAACGCCTTTTCAGCAATTTCACGGGCGCTTAGTTCAGTGTTTTCTAACAGCGCGCGTGCCGCAGCCTGGGCGTAAGGGCCGCCGGAGCCGATAGCAATAAGATCGTTTTCTGGCTGCACCACGTCACCGTTACCGGTGATGATCAGTGAAGCGGTTTCATCCGCGACTGCCAGCAGTGCTTCAAGTTTGCGTAACATGCGATCGGTACGCCAGTCTTTTGCCAGCTCAACGGCGGCTTTGACCAGATGGCCCTGATGCATTTCCAGTTTACGTTCAAACAGTTCGAACAGCGTAAAAGCATCCGCAGTACCGCCCGCAAAGCCCGCGATGACTTTGTCGTTGTACAGACGGCGGACTTTTTTCACGTTACCTTTCATTACGGTATTGCCCAACGTGGCCTGACCATCACCAGCGATGACCACATGGCCGTTACGGCGTACGCTTACTATAGTTGTCACGAGCTGACCCCTTGGTTACGAATACAGAGTACAAACCCCGTACAAAAGTACGGGGCATAATGCAATTATAGATGGGGGGGATTTTGAGGGTTTCAACCCCCGGTAGCGAGTCGAATACAGTTTGTATGACCCGCCATCTTCAGGCGATTCAGGGTGCCGTCGGCATTTTCTTTCCCTTTAATCGGGCCAATCACCACACGATTCCAGCCATTGTTGGTGGTAATTTTCGAGTCAAAGCCTTCGAACGCCAGCTGAGCACGTACCGTCTCTGCCTGTTCCGCGCCTCGGAACGAACCGCACTGTACCATCCAGCGCCGCTCGTCTTTTTTCTCCGCCGTCTGTTTTGGCGCGTCAGCGGCCCGGCTAACAGGCGCGACTTGCTGTGACTTCGGCTGCGCCGCGGCAGTGTGTGCTGGCGTTTGCAGGAGATCCTGGTACGGCTGCTGAGCCGCCTGGCGAGTCTGCTGCGTCTGGCGCGGTGGTTGCTGCGCTTGCGCGGTACGCGGTTGTTGATATGCCTGCTCAGCCTGACGCTGCTGCTGTTGAGCCGCCTGAATCTGACGCTGTTGTGCCTGACGTTGAAGCGTTTGCTGACGCTGTTCCGGCGTCTGTTCATTCCATGGGACTTCAACCAGTTGCGTTGGTTGCTGGCGCATATCAGCCTGCATTTGTTCAAGAAGCTGACGTTGTTCTGGTGTCAGTTGCTCCGGCGTTTTCACTTCACCACCGGCAGAAGGTTCTGTTGGTGCACGCACACCCGGCTGGCGACTTTCCAGCTCTTTAATGTAGCGCCAGCGTTCTTCTGGTTTCGGTGGTAATCCGTTTCCGGTCACTTTCTGGCTTTGCAGCGTCTCGGACTCTTCTTTCTTGTGATGCGTAATGAAGTACAGACCACCGATAAAGGTCACAAGAACGGCGGCAGCAATAGCGACCATTGCGGGAGAAACCGCAGGCAGATTTCGTTGCTTTTTCCGTGAGGTGCTTTTTTTTCGCCGCGAAGGTGCCGGTTGGCTGCGGCGTACATAATCTCGTTGTGCCACTATCGTTTCGCTGTATTTATTCGTTCGTCAGCCCGCCATGTTACTTAAGCGGCGGGCCTTTGACCAGTCACGGCAGTCTTAAAGGTTTACTTTAAGGTAACGCGCGTGTTGATCCCCGGATGATAAGTTCGCAGTCCATTAAACGAGAGCCACTGCCAACGTGTTGCCCCTGCATTTGATCAAGCAATAACAGCATAGCTTCCCGACCGATTTCGTAACGCGGCTGCGCGATGGTTGTCAGCGGCGGATCACAAAATTGCGTCAGGTCGATGTTATCAAAACCGATTATGGACAGATCATCCGGGACTTTCAGCCCCTGGCGTTTTGCCTGAGAAAGTGCGCCGAGCGCCATCACATCACTATGGCAGAAGACAGCAGTAGGCGGTTGCGGAAGAGCAAGCAGCTGTTGCATCGCTTTGCTTCCGGCTTCAAAGGAGAAGTCGCCCCGGGCGATGTATTGCGGATCAACCATAATGCCGCAGCGACGCAGCGCCTGAACGTAGCCTTGCAGGCGGTAGTGACACAGCGGCATCTCTTCGGGACCGGCTATACAGCCAATCCGTTTATGCCCTTGCTCATATAAATAATTTACTGCATCAAATGCGGCGGTCAGATTGTCGATATGAACTGTTGGTAGCTCCAGTTCCGGTGCAAATTCGTTCGCCATCACCATCGGCGGCAGATTACGCTGTTCCTCAATGCTGGCATCAAACGGCAGCCTTGAACCCAGCAGCAACATGCCATCAATTTGCTTGGTGATGATCAAATCGATAAAGGTTTTTTCCTGCTGATTTTGATGCGCACAGTCGCCAATCAGCACCAGATATCCGTGATTTGCCGCCGTAACTTCGATACCGCGAATAATTTCGCTAAAGAAGGGATCGCAGATATCCGGGACAATCACCAGAATGGTACGGGATTCATTACGCTTGACGTTGCGCCCCATAGGCTGCGGCAAATAACCTACTTCCCGGGCCGCTTTTTCAACCCGATTACGGGTGGCCTGGGAGACTTTATCGGGATTCATTAATGCTCGGGAGACGGTCGCTGTAGAGACTTTTGCCTTCAGGGCAACGTCTTTCATGGTCGCGGCAGTTTCCTGCTTCTTCGCTTTCACACTCACTCCTCGCCCGGCACGGCAGGCGTACTACTTCCATGTTTACTTCACATCGGCAACATTTTTAGCAGATAGCGCGTGAAAACGGTTACAGAATTTTCATGAAAAGTGTGATGAATATTGAATTTTTCGATCCGCCTCGCATCGTTTGCGCATTAGCCCTCGATGGGATCGACATCCAGCACCCATTTCACCTTACGGGAATCCGGTATTGTATTGATGAGCGCCAGCGTACCACTAATGATGTGTTGCAAGCGCACGCGGGAAGGGTGCTGCAACAATATCTGCCAGCGCCAGCGGCCACCACGCTTAGGGGCCAGTGCCGGAACCGGACCGAGAACCCACAGTTTGTCGTCTGCAAGCGGGCTGGCGAGGATCAGATTACGCAACTGTTGCAGGAACAGCGGCGCGTGCTGATTGTTATGATCTTCCGCACGCACAATCACATGGCTGGTCCACGGCGGCAGTTGCATCATGCGTCGTTCAGCCAGCGCCTGTTCGGCAAAGGCGTCGTAGCCTTTATAGAGCAATGTTTGCAACAGAGGATGTTCCGGATGGTGCGTTTGCAGCACCACTTCACCCTGTTTACCCGCACGCCCGGCACGACCGGCGACCTGGGTGTAAAGCTGGGCGAAACGCTCCGCTGAACGAAAATCCGCAGAAAACAGCGCGCCGTCTACGTCCAGTAATGCCACCAGCGTCACATCCGGAAAGTGGTGACCTTTCGCCAGCATTTGCGTGCCGATCAAAATCCTCGCACCGCCGCGATGTACTTCCGCCAGTTGTTGTTCAAGCGCCCCTTTGCGGCTGGTGGTATCGCGGTCGATACGAGAAATGGGCACACCAGGGAACATTGGCGCGAGCGTCTGTTCAAGCTGTTCGGTGCCCAGCCCCACGGGTACCAGGTGCGTGGAGCCGCAGGAAGGGCACTGGCGCGGCACCGGGCGTTGGCTGTCACAGTGGTGACAGCGCAAATGCTGTTGCGCCTGATGCAGCGTGTAGTAGTGATCGCAACGTGGGCATTCGGCAATCCAGCCGCAGTCGTGGCACAGCAAGGCAGGCGCAAAGCCACGGCGGTTAAGAAAGAGGATAACCTGGTTGTCGGCCTGTAAATGCTGGCGCATACGGGTGATTAACGCCGGAGCCAGACCAGCCTGCACCTTCTGACCTTTTAAATCCAGCACGTGTTGAATTGCCGGACGCGCATTCCCTGCCCGACGGGTCAGGCGTAGCAGGCGGTATTTTTTCTGCTGGACGTTGCATAACGTTTCCAGCGCGGGCGTTGCGGAGCCTAGAATAATCGGGATTTGCTCGCTGTGCGCACGATACACCGCCAGGTCGCGGGCATGATAGCGCCAGCCTTCCTGCTGCTTGTAGGAACTGTCGTGCTCTTCATCAATGACAATCACACCGAGATTTTTAAACGGCGTAAACAGCGCGGAGCGGGTGCCGATCACAATCGCCGCCTCACCATTTTTCGCTTTCAACCACGCCGAAAGACGCTCGCTGTCGTTCAGGCCGGAATGCAGAACTTCCACTGGCGCATTAAACCGCTCACGAAAACGGGCAATAGTTTGCGGTGTCAGGCCGATTTCCGGCACCATCACCAGCGCCTGTTTGCCCTGAGCGAGCACGTTTTCCAGCACGCTTAAATAGACTTCCGTTTTACCGGAACCGGTAACACCCGCCAGCAGCCAGGCAGAAAAAGTATCTGCCGCGCTATGAATTGCGCCAACGGCGGTGGCCTGTTCGGTATTCAATCGCAACCGTTCACCAGAAACGGCATAGTTCGTGCGCCAGTCGCTAAACTCTGGTGTTTCACTTGCTAAATCACACAGACCTTTTTTGCGCAGCGCCTGCAACGCGGCATCATTAAATTCGAGCGTGGCAACCTGATCACGCCAGATTTTGCCTTGCCGTAACGCTGCCAGCGCCTGTTGTTGCTTGGGTGAGCGTTTCAGGCTGTTCAGATCCACCGCCTGACCTTGTTCAGTGGCAAACCAGTACCACATAGGCGCGTTCGCCGCAGGCCGCCCCTGGCGTAGTAAAATCGGCAAGGCATGAAACAGCACATCGCCAATCGGATGATGATAGTAATCCGCGGCCCATAGCAGTAATCGCCAGACGGAGTGAGTAAATACCGGCTCAACGTCCAGCACTTCTACTACCGCTTTCAGCTCGTTAAGCGGCAGCTCGCTGACGTCGCTAACTGACACCACAACCCCGATACGCTCCTGCTGTTTGCCAAACGGCACGCGCACGCGACACCCGGCTTTAACCGTCATGCCTTCTGGCAGCAGATAGTCAAAGGTACGAGGAAGCGGAACGGGCAAGGCAACGTGGGCAACGGGCATAGCATCATCCTGACTTGAAATTCGGTGGGTTAGTATACACATTGCCGTAGAAGAGTGCGGATCAGTTTGCATACGCTGGTTAATTTCTGTATGATTTCGCGCCTTCGTACGAAATGATCGTATTGAAGCTATACTTTTAACATCGCGTGGTGTCTGGCGTTAGGGCTGGAAGAGCGACGCGGCCTTAAACCGAGGTTTTCCCATGAAAAAAGATATTCACCCGAAATACGAAGAAATTACTGCTAGCTGCTCTTGCGGTAACGTAATGAAAATCCGCTCCACCGTTGGTCATGACCTGAACCTCGACGTGTGCAGCAAGTGCCACCCGTTCTTCACTGGCAAACAGCGTGATGTTGCTACCGGTGGCCGTGTTGACCGCTTCAACAAGCGTTTCAACATCCCGGGCAGCAAATAAGACCGGATTTCCGAAAAAAGCGCCGCACGGCGCTTTTTTTGTGCCTGAATTTTGGTCGTATTACCACGAAAACAGCGGCCATTCTTTGGCGACTGTGGTGAGTTGTGGCGCATCGAAAACGGCTTGTGGCGAGACCACCGTTTCCTCAAGCGGAATATTTTTCCCGTAACGTTCTTTGAGCTTCGCCTGAACCAGCGGGTTGCTGAGATCGAACTCTTTCAGTTTTTGCTGTTCACCCACGCGCATTCCCAGTGCGTTCTGGTAAACCTTCCACACTACTTCCGAACAGTACTGGCGATCATCACTCCACGAGAAGCTGAAATCGTACGGTTTGCCGAGATAACGTTTTGCCGTTTGCGCCAGTTTTTGCTGTTGTTCAACACTCAGTCCGCCTTCAACGCGGCGAACAACGTATTTGCCCTTTTCACCATGGGCGATCCACTGCTTGAGCGGGGTGTATTTCACCGGGCCGACCGCTTCAAAAACGTAGGGCTTTTTGTTACGCATCACCAGCATACCGGTGTGGCTGTAATCGGAATGGGTCGCCAGTTGGATTGCTTTACTTTGCGATGAGCGAGAGATCTGAAAGATGATGTCGCCAGTTTCCGGCTGCCAGGCAAGGGCAGGCACAGAAACCAGCATGCTGAGGATCAGTAGCCTGTATTTCATAGTTAAACGTCCATGTATGAAAAAAGCGGCTGGTTAACTCCGCGCCGCTCTTTTCCGCTTTAGTATTCCCACGTTTCCGGGTTAATCCCCATCTCACGCATGATCTCTTTTGCCGCTTCCGGGATTTCGTCGCTGCGCTCTTTACGCAGGTCGGCATCATCCGGCAGAGGTTGCCCGGTAAAGGCATGCAGAAACGCTTCGCACAGCAGCTCGCTGTTGGTAGCGTGACGCAGGTTGTTCACCTGACGACGCGTGCGTTCATCGGTGAGGATTTTTAACACCTTAAGAGGAATGGAAACCGTAATCTTTTTGACTTGTTCACTCTTCTTGCCGTGCTCAGCGTATGGGCTGATATATTCGCCGCTCCATTCAGCCATGAGATACTTAATCCTCTTCGTCAATAAATTGAGACCAGACCACACAATTTATGTGGGTACTGACCGTAAACCCGCATAGTTTACCGTACAGGCGTTACCGTGACATCGTGTAATGCACCTGTCGGCGTGATAATGCATATAATTTTAACGGCTATTTGGGATTTGCTCAATCTATACGCAAAGAAGTTTAGATGTCCAGATGTATTGACGTCCATTAACACAATGTTTACTCTGGTGCCTGACATTTCACCGACCAAGCCCAGGGAACTTCATCACATGACGCGTAAACAGGCCACCATCGCAGTGCGTAGCGGGTTAAATGACGACGAACAGTATGGTTGCGTTGTCCCTCCCATCCATCTTTCCAGCACCTATAACTTTACCGGATTTAATGAACCGCGCGCGCATGATTACTCGCGTCGCGGCAACCCAACGCGCGATGTGGTTCAGCGTGCGCTGGCTGAACTGGAAGGCGGTGCTGGTGCAGTGCTGACTAATACCGGCATGTCTGCCATCCACCTGGTAACGACCGTCTTTTTGAAACCTGGCGATTTGCTGGTTGCACCGCACGACTGCTACGGCGGCAGCTATCGCCTGTTCGACAGCCTGGCGAAACGCGGCTGTTATCGCGTGCTGTTTGTTGATCAAGGAGATGAGCAGGCATTGCAGGCGGCACTGGCGGAAAAACCTAAACTGGTGCTGGTAGAAAGCCCAAGTAATCCATTGTTACGCGTCGTGGATATTGCGAAAATCTGCCATCTGGCAAGGGAAGTCGGGGCGGTGAGCGTGGTGGATAACACCTTCTTAAGCCCGGCATTACAAAATCCACTGGCATTAGGTGCCGATCTGGTGTTGCATTCATGCACGAAATATCTGAACGGTCACTCAGATGTAGTGGCTGGCGTGGTGATTGCTAAAGACCCGGACGTTGTCACCGAACTGGCCTGGTGGGCAAACAATATTGGTGTGACGGGCGGCGCGTTTGACAGCTATCTGCTGCTACGCGGGTTGCGAACGCTGGTGCCGCGTATGGAGCTGGCGCAGCGCAACGCGCAGGCGATTGTGAAATATCTGCAAACCCAGCCGTTGGTGAAAAAACTGTATCACCCGTCGCTGCCGGAAAATCAGGGGCATGAAATTGCCGCGCGCCAGCAAAAAGGCTTTGGCGCAATGTTGAGTTTTGAACTGGATGGCGATGAGCAGACGCTGCGTCGTTTCCTGGGCGGGTTGTCGTTGTTTACGCTGGCGGAATCATTAGGGGGAGTGGAAAGTTTAATCTCTCACGCCGCAACCATGACACATGCAGGCATGGCACCAGAAGCGCGTGCTGCCGCCGGGATCTCCGAGACGCTGCTGCGTATCTCCACCGGTATTGAAGATGGCGAAGATTTAATTGCCGACCTGGAAAATGGCTTCCGGGCTGCAAACAAGGGGTAAAAATGAGTGTGATTGCGCAGGCAGGGGCGAAAGGTCGTCAACTGCATAAATTTGGTGGCAGTAGTCTGGCTGATGTGAAGTGTTATTTGCGTGTCGCGGGCATTATGGCGGAGTACTCTCAGCCTGACGATATGATGGTGGTTTCCGCCGCCGGTAGCACCACTAACCAGTTGATTAACTGGTTGAAACTAAGCCAGACCGATCGTCTCTCTGCGCATCAGGTTCAACAAACGCTACGTCGTTATCAGTGCGATCTGATTAGCGGCCTGCTACCCGCCGAAGAAGCCGATAGCCTCATTAGTGCCTTTATCAGCGATCTTGAGCGCCTGGCGGCGTTGCTCGACAGCGGTATTAACGATGCGGTGTATGCGGAAGTGGTGGGCCACGGTGAAGTGTGGTCGGCGCGCCTGATGTCTGCGGTACTTAATCAACAAGGGCTGCCAGCGGCCTGGCTTGATGCCCGCGAGTTTTTACGCGCTGAACGCGCCGCGCAGCCGCAGGTTGATGAAGGGCTTTCTTACCCGTTGCTGCAACAGCTACTGGTACAACATCCGGGCAAACGTCTGGTGGTGACCGGGTTTATCAGCCGTAACAACGCCGGTGAAACGGTGCTGCTGGGGCGTAACGGTTCCGACTATTCCGCGACACAAATCGGTGCGCTGGCGGGGGTTTCCCGCGTAACCATCTGGAGCGATGTCGCCGGGGTATATAGTGCCGACCCGCGTAAAGTGAAAGATGCCTGTCTGCTGCCATTGCTGCGTCTTGATGAAGCCAGCGAACTGGCGCGTCTTGCCGCGCCAGTGTTGCACGCGCGTACTTTACAGCCAGTTTCTGGCAGTGAAATCGACCTGCAGCTGCGCTGTAGCTATACACCGGATCAAGGTTCCACGCGCATTGAACGCGTGCTGGCTTCCGGTACTGGCGCGCGTATTGTCACCAGCCACGATGATGTCTGTTTGATTGAGTTTCAGGTGCCCGCCAGTCAGGATTTCAAACTGGCGCATAAAGAGATTGACCAAATCCTGAAACGCGCGCAGGTGCGTCCACTGGCGGTTGGCGTGCATAACGATCGCCAGTTGCTGCAATTTTGCTACACCTCGGAAGTGGCCGACAGTGCGCTGAAAATCCTCGACGAAGCAGGATTACCCGGCGAACTGCGTCTGCGCCAGGGGCTGGCGCTGGTGGCGATGGTTGGGGCGGGCGTCACCCGTAACCCGCTGCATTGCCACCGCTTCTGGCAGCAGCTGAAAGGCCAGCCGGTCGAGTTTACCTGGCAGTCCGATGACGGCATCAGCCTGGTGGCAGTACTGCGTACCGGACCTACCGAAAGCCTGATTCAGGGCCTGCATCAGTCCGTCTTCCGCGCAGAAAAACGCATTGGCCTGGTGCTGTTCGGTAAGGGCAATATCGGTTCCCGCTGGCTGGAACTGTTCGCCCGTGAGCAGAGCACGCTCTCGGCGCGCACCGGCTTTGAATTTGTGCTGGCAGGCGTGGTAGATAGCCGCCGCAGCCTGTTGAGCTATGACGGGCTGGACGCCAGCCGCGCGCTAGCCTTCTTTAATGATGAAGCCGTCGAGCAGGATGAAGAGTCGCTATTCCTGTGGATGCGTGCCCATCCGTATGATGATTTAGTGGTGCTGGACGTTACCGCCAGTCAGCAACTGGCCGATCAATACCTCGATTTCGCCAGCCACGGTTTCCACGTCATCAGTGCCAACAAACTGGCGGGAGCGAGCGACAGCAATAAATATCGCCAGATCCACGACGCGTTCGAAAAAACCGGGCGTCACTGGCTATACAACGCCACCGTCGGCGCAGGTTTGCCGATCAACCATACCGTGCGCGATCTGATCGACAGCGGCGACACTATTTTGTCGATCAGCGGGATCTTCTCCGGCACACTCTCCTGGCTGTTCCTGCAATTCGACGGTAGCGTGCCGTTTACCGAGCTGGTGGATCAGGCGTGGCAGCAGGGCTTAACTGAACCTGACCCGCGTGATGACCTCTCCGGCAAAGACGTGATGCGCAAGCTGGTGATTCTGGCGCGTGAAGCGGGTTACAACATTGAACCGGACCAGGTGCGTGTTGAATCACTGGTGCCAACCCATTGCGAAGGTGGAAGCATCGACCATTTCTTTGAAAATGGCGATGAACTTAATGAGCAGATGGTACAACGGTTGGAAGCGGCCCGTGAAATGGGGCTGGTGTTGCGCTACGTGGCGCGTTTCGATGCCAACGGCAAAGCGCGAGTAGGCGTGGAAGCGGTGCGAGAAGACCATCCGCTGGCATCACTACTACCGTGCGATAACGTCTTTGCCATCGAAAGCCGCTGGTATCGCGACAACCCGCTGGTGATCCGTGGGCCAGGCGCAGGGCGCGACGTCACCGCCGGGGCGATTCAGTCGGATATTAACCGTCTGGCGCAGTTGTTGTAGTGATTATTGAACAAAAGCTGGCAGTTGCCAGCTTTTGTTGTCACCTCTAAACCACCTCCTGCGGAGGTGGTGATTGATTGTCATTTTGCCTTTGGTCAGTGCCCCGGTAATAAGGGGGCTTTTGTGTTGAGCGATGAATTCACAGTGTGAATGGTGAAGTTATTTATGACAATTACAAAATGGCATTAAGTAAAAATATCTAAAACATCACCTGATTTAAAATTGATAACCAATAGTAGTATAGGTTCCCCATCCTGTGTTTTTTAATTCAAATGGACCATCTCCGAAGTTAACTTTCTCCCCAGCATTCCATTGTCCACCGTTGTGAAAATAACGTAGTGTAAATGCAAATTTCCAGTGTTCATATAGCAGGGAAAGGATATGGCTTGAAGCAATAGCATTACTGGTTCGTTTATTATTGTGTGATTTGTCCGCAAGATCGGAGCCAAAATCAAAGTTAGTAAAACTATTGTATACCAATCGCCCTCCGAATAAATGGGTAAGAGGAATGCTATATTTTATTTTGAATCGATATCCGTCCCATTCATTTTCATTAGCGGCACCATAGTTTTGCCACTGATACTTGGCGTATATATTGGCAGAAAGCTTAATTGGTAGACCCGTGTCGATATCTGTACCAAGCCCCATATACCATGTACTTTGCCGGGATGACTGGTTGTCACCCATATCATAGACATAGTTGTTTGCAATGAACCATTCTTTAAAAGGGCCGAACGCAAGATTTAATCCGGTCAATTTGTCAATGGAAAACCGAGGTTCTATTTCCGTAAATAGTGGTGAGCCCTCATCCCAGATCCCAACATCATAGTGACTGCCGACGCCAAAGAATTTTGGTAGATCAACATAACCATAAAAATCAAACCAGTCTTTTCTTCCTGCTACAGTATATTCAGGGTAGAGGTCGTTAGTCAGCCTTGGGCCAAAGCGAGAGTCTGTGCGACCAATGACATTCAAGCTTTGATGTAACCAGCCTTCCTCACTTTTAATTTCCTGAACGTTTCCAATGCAAGGTATTAATAGAATCGATAAAGCTATCCCGTGCTTTTTTATACACATAAATATATCTCATTATCTATTGTTGATTTAGAGAAAATAATGCCATTCAGTGAATGAATGGCATTATAATTTTTTTATTATTTGCTAACGTCCACCCGCATTTCATTTACCTGTGCAGGCGTAATCTTGTGGCCTTTCTTCAAATAATCGATCACGACATCGGACATGTTATTTCCGGCGCGGACCTGAACATTTTTCCCTTCTTTGAATGCCAGAAAACCATCGCCCCCCAGTGCAAGGAAAGTCGTTGTTGCAACATGGTAAATATTCGTATCAACGATCTCTTCACCATTAATTTTAAAAGATACTATGCGCTGACCTACTGGTTTCTGCGGGGTATAGCGCATTTCTGCGCCTTTTGACATTTGCAGGATGCCATTGGTAAGCGATGCCCCGTGTTCCAGTAGGTTACGCAGATCCTTACCGCTGAGATCCATTTCAGTAAGTTCATTCTTGAAGGGGAATGTACTGGTAATGTCGCCAAAGGTAATCGTGCCTGCATTTATATCCGCACGTAAGCTGCCGGAGTTTATCAATGCAATCTGTGCAGTCGGAGCAGCGACAAGCATTGCATCGGTAAACAGGTTGCCTAGTTGCGATGACTCACCATAGGCGCGAGTTAATGCAATCGATGATTCACCTACTGGTTGGCGTACAATATCCGCCAGTTTTTTATTCCAGCCATTGATAACTTTTTGTGTCGTTGGATCGGGTATCCATTCATCGGCATAAACTGTTTTCAGCTCAAAGCTCTTCATTTTATGGGTACGAGCTGTAGGGTTGACATCAAGGACTAATTTACCAATATCGATACCGCCACTATCAGTTGAAAGGATTAAGGTGTTGCCGACTTTGATTGGTTCTGGCGTCCCGACGTGGGCATGCCCGGTAATCAGAATATCCAATCCTTTCACCTTGCTAGCGGTTTGAATATCTTTATCAAGAGCGCGTCTAACATCTGTATTGCCAATGCTGGACTGACGCGCCGGAACGCCTTCATGAACCAGCGCCACAGTGAGGTCAACCTTATCACGTAACTCGTCGATATAATGCTGCAAATACTTCACTTCATCACGTGCTTCAATCCCCTGATTCTTAAGGGTCTCGGAAGATTTATCAAAGCGGTTATTATTGTCATTATCGAGTCCCTGGAGAGAGAGCTCCGAGACCGTATCATTAAATGCAAATACGCCGTGTAGCCCAATAATACCAATCTTGATGCCATCTTTTTCCAGGATGGTGTAGGGCTTGTTCCAGAAGGGTTTCTCACTCTCTTTATGATAAACATTGCCCAATAAAACAGGAAAATTCGCTTTGCTTAATTGTCGCAGGGCATTATCCCAGCCATGGTCAAACTCATGATTACCGATTGATACTGCGTCAAAAGGCATGGTATTCATAATGTCAATTATTGCTTCGCCCTTTGTCAGACTGCTGATATAAGGGCCGGTGAAATAGTCTCCAGCATCAAAATAAAAGGTGGCTTTATTTTTCGCTTTCTCTTGTTTTACTAAAGTAGATATATTGGCAAAGCCGCCAATGTCGCGTTTTCCGTCTGCGATATACGGCACTTTATAAGAATCCACATGAGCGTGAAGATCATTTGTATAAATAATCGTGACATCCTGCGCCATGACTGAGACCGAAAAAATAGTCAGCAATGTTGCGGAAAGTAAAGTACGCTGCACTGTTTTCATTCGCATTCCTTGTTAAATAAATAGACTGATAAATGATATTTTATTTGGCGACGTCCATGACTCGTTTAGTTAAGTCTGGGGTGACAGGTTTATGATTTTTGAAATAATCGATGATTGATTCCGCCGAGGTTGTTCCCGGTATCGTCTTCACATTTTTTCCATTCAAAAATGCTTCAAAACCGTCACCACCACTGGCACAAAAGGAGTGCGTGGCAATACGATATGTTTGATTATCTTCCACGGGTTTGCCGTTAATGGTGAAAGAGATTAACCGTTGGTTGAGTGGTTTTTTGCTGTCATAGACAACCGCAACGCTTTTTGAAACCTGTAACACACCGTTAGTTAGATTGGTTGCATGCGTCATCAACGATTTGAGATCGCGGCCCGTCAAATCCATCTCGATGAGGTCATTATTAAAGGGGAATGTGCTAATAACATCTCCCAGTGTGATATCACCTTTAGGAAAATCAGCTCGCATCCCACCGCTATTTTGAAATCCGGCAATGGCATCAGGTGTTTTTTCCATCATTGCATCTAGAATAAGGTTACCGGTAGAAGAAGAACTGCCATACTCACGTGTTAAAACTACGGGAGAATGGCCGACAACTTCCTGTGTTATTTTGTTAAGTTTTACGCTCCATTTATCGATAGTATTTTGAACGATGGTGTCAGGTTTAAATTGATCTGCAAAGATGGTGATTAACTCACCATTATAACTATCAATTTTCTTTGTTTTCGGATTGTAATCAAGCACAAGTTTTCCGATGTCGGTGCCGTATGCATCGGTAGATACAATTAATGTGTTATTAACTTTTATTGGTTGCGGTGTTCCGACATGTGCGTGACCGGTAATTAAGACATCAACACCATTCACTTTTTTAGCTGTCTCAATATCTGCCTGTAGTAGCCGCTCCACATCTTTACTACCAAAGCTTGATTGACGCGCCGGAACACCTTCGTGAATTAGCAAAACGGTAATGTCGACTTTACCTTTTAATTCTGCAAGTGCTTTATTTAAATATTTAATTTCGTCTCTGGCTTCTACGCCTTCACGTGCTTTTGCCGCGACTGTATCATAGAAAGCGAATGCACCATGCAATCCAATCACACCAATCTTTAAACCATCTTTTTCGATAATGGTCCACGGATGATCCCAAACTGGTTTATTTGTATCGGTGTAGTAAATATTTCCCAGCAGAATGGGGAATTTTGCTTTTGATAACTGAGATACCATATTGGGCACGCCGTGATCGAACTCGTGATTACCAACGGACACCGCATCAAAGGGCATGGTGTTCATGATATCAATAATAGCTTCACCTTTGGTCAGGGTACTGATATACGGACCGGTAAAATAGTCGCCTGCATCAAAGAAAAAGACATCTTTGTTTTTTTTCTTCGCTTCATTAACGATGCCTGCAATATTAGCCATACCACCTACAAGTCTGTTCTTATCAACAGCGGGAATTTTTGCCGGATTGACATGTGCGTGAATATCATTCGTATAATAAATAGTAACGTCCTGAGCTAGTATACTGTGAGAAAACATCACGCTGAATATGACTGATAAAGTCGTAAATACAGTTCTCATCATCCCTCCTTGATAGGGGTTGTTACATTGATTGAATTATTTAAATAAAAGGAACACCGTGTCTTATTTTTATGTAAGCATAGGTCAGGAAAGTATTATGTGATCTTAGTAACAAATAATGTTATTAATTAAACATTGACTGTGATTATATTTTTTCAGTCATACATTCATATATTTAATTAAATGAGAAATAGTGATCCCATTAATTTATGGTCGTTTGTCGAGTGTATTGACTAACAAGATGGAGTGAGCGATTCATTGTATTTTAACGCCAGTGAGGTCAGCATTTTCGTTACGCGACCTGCGGATAATAACGCGCTTTGGGTAAAGTCGTGTTGGTCTGTCAGCCATGTGATAAAGCAACGACTGGTTGCCAGAGAAACATTTGCGCCCCTTTCTAAGGAGACTCCTGTGAGCAGGCAGACCATCTTGCTGTTATTCCCCTGCCCCCAGCGTTGCCACTGATTTTGCCACCAACCATGGTATGTCGTTCCCTGAAAATGCCAGGGAATATCAGCGTTACGGTCGCTGATTTCTTCTTCTACGAACCAAAGTTCGCCTTGTTGTTGGCGGAACTGATCTGCCCAGGCTGTAATAATTGCGCCTCTCAGAAAACATTCGTGTGAAATGATATGCGTTTTGACATGTGGAAAGCGGATTTTCAGTATTCTGAAATGCCCGTGTGCCGTGATAACCGGGCGTAGTATGGCTCCCTTGCCATTGCGCTTGAGCACAGCACTGCCATACTGAATTTCATCGAACTGGCTCCGGCGCAAGAATTGCGCTTCACGCATATCTACCCTCTGCACAATATCGCTATGGTGCTCAGTTGGTTCTGTATTGCCTCTGTAACTGTACCGCAGACTGTCTCCTGTCTGATGTTGCGTATAATTCGTGGAGAGATGAAGGATGTTGCCACGAGTGGCGTCAAGACTGACTAAAACATAGAGCTTTTGTAGTGCGCTGGCTCCTTGAAAGGGCATGAACAGTTGAACGGTTTCAATGGACTGGGGATACGTAATTTCTCTTGCTGGCTGCTGTTTCGGAGTCCAGACTTTTTTGCATGAACGGCATTGAACGCGTTGTGTTCCATGCGGGTTGTGGCCATAAAAAATCTTTTCTTTACAATAGCATGATGGACAAAAATGCCCTGTTTCTATGGCACACGCAGTCATGTGAACTGACAACCAGTCACGAAATTGTTGTTCATCAAACAAAGGGGGGTAACTTCCGCATGCCTGGCAGTGCAGTGCCGGAAAACCCAGTTTATAGTCTGGCCAACTGTAATCTTCCGATGAGGCCAATCCCAAATTTCGACAACCGAACGTTTTACAGACATTAATCGCAAACAGATTTGACATATATCACCAACGATTTCATAAGGTCGTTGATTTTGTCCTACAGTTATTGCCTCTGGATGTGAGTATTCTCACATAAAAAAGCCTTTCAGAACGTAATGTAGCAATCCTTTATCTCACTGGAAGGGATTGTTTATGAAAATTAAAATGCTTGCTGCGGGTATCGCATTAACACTGCCGTTCTGGGCCTGCGCCAAAGATGTCACCATTATTTATACTAACGACCTCCATGCACATGTAGAGCCCTATAAAGTACCGTGGATCGCTGACGGTAAACGGGATATTGGCGGCTGGGCAAATATCACTACGCTGGTTAAACAAGAGAAAGCTAAAAACAAAGCGACCTGGTTTTTTGATGCGGGTGACTATTTTACCGGGCCGTATATCAGCAGCCTGACTAAAGGCAAGGCGATTATCGATATTATGAATACCATGCCGTTCGATGCGGCCACTATAGGTAATCATGAATTTGATCACGGCTGGGACAATACGTTATTACAGTTGAGTCAGGCAAAATTCCCGATTGTGCAGGGTAATGTTTTTTATCAGAACAGCAGTAAATCATTCTGGGATAAGCCATATACCATTATTGAAAAAGACGGCGTGAAAATTGGTGTTATAGGTTTGCACGGTGTATTTGCCTTTAATGATACGGTATCTGCGGCAACGCGAGTGGGTATTGAGGCGCGTGATGAAATTAAATGGCTACAACGTTATATCGATGAACTCAAAGGCAAGGTTGATTTGACCGTTGCGCTGATTCACGAAGGTGTTCCGGCCCGCCAGTCCAGTATGGGAGGCACAGATGTGCGTCGCGCACTGGATAAAGATATTCAGACGGCAAGTCAGGTGAAAGGGCTGGATATTTTGATCACCGGGCATGCACATGTGGGTACGCCGGAACCGATTAAAGTCGGCAATACGCTCATCCTCTCCACTGACAGCGGTGGGATTGATGTCGGTAAACTGGTACTGGACTACAAAGAGAAGCCGCATGATTTTACGGTGAAAAACTTCGAGCTTAAAACCATTTACGCCGATGAGTGGAAGCCCGATGCGCAAACAAAACAGGTGATTGATAGTTGGAATAAAAAGCTGGATGAAGTGGTGCAACAAACGGTGGCGCAATCGGCAGTTGAATTAAAACGTGCCTATGGTGAATCGGCTTCCCTCGGGAACCTGGCGGCGGACGCTTTGCTGGCAGCGGCGGGTAAAAATACCCAGTTGGCGTTAACCAACTCTGGCGGGATTCGCAATGAGATCCCGGCGGGTGCAATTACGATGGGTGGCGTCATCAGTACCTTCCCGTTCCCCAACGAACTGGTGACGATGGAACTCACGGGTAAACAATTACGCAGTTTGATGGAACACGGCGCAAGTTTAAGTAATGGCGTTTTACAGGTATCGAAAGGCCTGGAAATGAAGTACGACAGCAGCAAGCCGGTTGGTCAGCGGGTTATCTCACTGACTTTGAATGGCAAACCGATTGAAGATGCGACGGTTTACCACATTGCCACTCAGAGTTTCCTTGCTGATGGTGGAGATGGTTTTACCGCGTTTACCGAGGGTAAAGCGCGCAATACGACGGGCGGTTATTACGTTTATCACGCGGTGGTTGATTACTTTAAAGCGGGTAACACCATCACGGATGAACAGATCAACGGTATGCGCGTGAAAGATATTAAATAAAAGTACGCACTGAGTTGACTCTACTGTTTGTTACCCGTTGATTTCGCAGATTCTGTATTCGGCCTACACGAGAGCGCAGGCCGAATCAGATGCTTTAGCATCACCATCTGGTGGCAGGGCGTTGTTTTTCGAATGAGAACAGGTGCCGTTGTGTTGCCTGTATATCAGTCAAAACGAGTGAGGTTGATTGCGCTATAAAGAAATCTCTTTATTACCTCTCATTAAGATGAGTTTTTTTCATCTTCCCTGATTTTTCCTCACCATCATTGGTCATTTTTCGGTTGACGCCCTTCAGCTTTTCCTTCATCTTTACATCTGGACGTCTAAACGGATAGATGTGCACAACACAACATATAACGACAAGCGATTGATGAGGTAAGGTATGAGCTTTTTTCACGCCAGCCAGCGGGATGCCCTGAATCAGAGTCTGGCAGAAGTCCAGGGGCAGATTAACGTTTCGTTCGAGTTTTTCCCGCCGCGTACCAGTGAAATGGAGCAGACCCTGTGGAACTCCATCGATCGCCTTAGCAGCCTGAAACCGAAGTTTGTATCGGTGACCTATGGCGCGAACTCCGGCGAGCGCGACCGTACGCACAGCATTATCAAAGGCATCAAAGATCGCACTGGTCTGGAAGCAGCACCACATCTGACCTGTATTGATGCGACACCCGACGAGTTGCGCACCATTGCACGCGACTACTGGAACAACGGTATTCGCCATATCGTGGCGCTGCGTGGCGACCTGCCGCCGGGAAGTGGTAAGCCAGAAATGTATGCCTCTGACCTGGTGACGCTGTTAAAAGAAGTGGCAGATTTCGATATCTCCGTGGCAGCGTATCCGGAAGTACATCCGGAAGCGAAAAGCGCTCAGGCGGATTTGCTCAACCTGAAACGCAAAGTCGATGCCGGAGCCAACCGCGCCATTACTCAGTTCTTCTTTGATGTCGAAAGCTACCTGCGTTTTCGTGACCGCTGCGTCTCGGCAGGCATTGATGTGGAAATCATTCCGGGCATTTTGCCGGTATCTAACTTTAAACAGGCGAAGAAATTTGCCGATATGACCAACGTACGTATTCCGGCGTGGATGGCGCAAATGTTTGACGGGCTGGATGACGATGCCGAAACCCGCAAACTGGTGGGCGCAAATATCGCGATGGATATGGTGAAGATTTTAAGCCGTGAAGGAGTGAAAGATTTCCACTTCTATACGCTTAACCGCGCTGAAATGAGTTATGCAATTTGCCATACGCTGGGTGTTCGTCCTGGTTTATAAATAGTGCACCTTTTGTGAAAATCACACTGTGATCACAAATTTTAAACAGAGCACAAAATGCTGCCTCGAAATGCGAGTGAGAAAATAAGGTAGTCAGCCTTGTTTTCTCCCTCATTTCTTGAAGAATACGAAGCTAAAACCTTTTTTATAAAGCATTTGTCCGATATCGGACATAATCAAAAAAGCTTAATTACGATCAATTTGATCTACATCTCTTTAACCAACAATATGTAAGATCTCAACTATCGCATCCGTGGATTAATTCAATTATAACTTCTCTCTAACGCTGTGTATCGTAACGGTAACACTGTAGAGGGGAGCACATTGATGAGCACGTCAGACGATATCCATAACACGACAGCCACTGGCAAATGCCCGTTTCATCAGGGCGGTCACGACCAGAGCGCGGGGGCGGGCACAACCACTCGCGACTGGTGGCCAAATCAACTCCGTGTTGACCTGTTAAACCAACATTCTAATCGTTCTAACCCGCTGGGTGAGGACTTTGACTACCGCAAAGAATTCAGCAAATTAGATTACTACGGCCTGAAAAAAGATCTGAAAGCCCTGCTGACAGAATCTCAACCGTGGTGGCCCGCCGACTGGGGCAGCTACGCCGGTCTGTTTATTCGTATGGCCTGGCACGGCGCGGGTACTTACCGTTCAATCGACGGTCGCGGCGGCGCGGGTCGTGGTCAGCAACGTTTTGCACCGCTGAACTCCTGGCCGGATAACGTAAGCCTCGATAAAGCGCGTCGCCTGTTGTGGCCAATCAAACAGAAATATGGTCAGAAAATCTCCTGGGCCGACCTGTTTATCCTCGCGGGTAACGTGGCGCTGGAAAACTCAGGCTTCCGTACCTTCGGTTTTGGTGCCGGTCGTGAAGACGTCTGGGAACCGGATCTGGACGTTAACTGGGGTGATGAAAAAGCCTGGCTGACTCACCGTCATCCGGAAGCGCTGGCGAAAGCACCGCTGGGCGCAACCGAGATGGGCCTGATTTACGTTAACCCGGAAGGCCCGGATCACAGCGGCGAACCGCTTTCTGCGGCAGCAGCCATCCGCGCGACCTTCGGCAACATGGGCATGAACGACGAAGAAACCGTGGCGCTGATTGCGGGTGGTCATACGTTGGGTAAAACCCACGGTGCCGGTCCGACTTCTAACGTAGGTCCTGATCCAGAAGCTGCACCGATTGAAGAACAAGGTTTAGGCTGGGCGAGCACTTACGGCAGCGGCGTTGGCGCAGATGCCATCACCTCTGGTCTGGAAGTGGTCTGGACTCAGACACCGACCCAGTGGAGCAACTATTTCTTCGAGAACCTGTTCAAATATGAGTGGGTACAGACCCGCAGCCCGGCTGGCGCAATCCAGTTCGAAGCGGTAGACGCACCGGAAATTATCCCGGATCCGTTTGATCCGTCGAAGAAACGTAAACCGACAATGCTGGTCACCGACCTGACGCTACGTTTTGATCCTGAGTTCGAGAAGATCTCTCGTCGCTTCCTCAACGATCCGCAGGCGTTCAACGAAGCCTTTGCCCGTGCCTGGTTCAAACTGACGCACAGGGATATGGGGCCGAAATCTCGTTACATCGGACCGGAAGTACCGAAAGAAGATCTGATCTGGCAAGATCCGCTGCCGCAGCCGATCTACAACCCGACCGAGCAGGATATTATCGATCTGAAATTCGCGATTGCGGATTCTGGTCTGTCTGTCAGCGAACTGGTGTCGGTGGCCTGGGCGTCTGCTTCAACCTTCCGTGGTGGCGACAAACGCGGTGGTGCCAACGGTGCACGTCTGGCATTAATGCCGCAGCGCGACTGGGATGTGAACGCCGCAGCCGTTCGTGCTCTGCCAGTTCTGGAGAAAATTCAGAAAGAGTCTGGCAAAGCTTCGCTGGCGGATATCATCGTGCTGGCTGGTGTGGTTGGCGTCGAGAAAGCCGCAAGCGCCGCAGGTTTGAGCATTCATGTCCCGTTTGCGCCGGGTCGCGTTGATGCGCGTCAGGATCAAACTGACATTGAAATGTTTGAGCTGTTGGAGCCGATTGCTGACGGTTTCCGTAACTACCGCGCTCGTCTGGATGTTTCCACTACTGAGTCACTGCTGATTGATAAAGCACAGCAACTGACGCTGACCGCGCCGGAAATGACCGCGCTGGTGGGCGGGATGCGCGTACTGGGTGCCAACTTCGATGGCAGCAAAAATGGCGTCTTCACTGACCGCGTTGGTGTATTGAGCAATGACTTCTTCGTGAACTTGCTGGATATGCGTTACGAGTGGAAAGCGACCGACGAATCGAAAGAGCTGTTCGAAGGCCGTGACCGTGAAACCGGCGAAGTGAAATACACGGCCAGCCGTGCGGATCTGGTCTTTGGTTCTAACTCAGTCCTGCGTGCGGTGGCGGAAGTTTACGCCAGCAGCGATGCCCACGAGAAATTTGTTAAAGACTTCGTGGCGGCATGGGTGAAAGTGATGAACCTCGACCGTTTCGACCTGCTGTAATCTGACCTTCTTCAGCGACTGTCTGTCTGGCAGTCGCTGAAGTTTCTTTACCAGCGTATAGTGTCCACAGGAAAACTACACACTGGATCTCTCATGTCTGCCGCAGGAAAGAGCAACCCACTGGCAATCAGTGGCCTGGTTGTGCTCACACTTATCTGGAGTTATAGCTGGATTTTCATGAAGCAAGTCACCAGCTACATCGGTGCCTTCGACTTTACCGCTTTACGCTGCATTTTCGGCGCTCTCGTTTTATTCATCGTCCTTTTATTACGCGGTCGCGGCATGCGCCCGACGCCCTTTAAATACACCTTAGCCATTGCCCTGTTACAAACCTGCGGGATGGTTGGCCTGGCGCAGTGGGCGCTGGTGAGCGGCGGAGCGGGGAAGGTGGCGATCCTGAGCTATACCATGCCGTTCTGGGTGGTGATTTTCGCCGCGTTGTTTCTCGGTGAACGCCTGCGACGCGGGCAATATTTCGCGATTCTGATTGCCGCTTTCGGCTTATTTTTGGTGTTGCAGCCGTGGCAACTCGATTTCTCTTCGATGAAAAGCGCCATGCTGGCGATCCTCTCTGGTGTCAGTTGGGGGGCGAGTGCCATTGTCGCTAAACGCCTTTACGCCCGTCATCCGCGCGTAGATTTATTGTCGTTAACATCCTGGCAGATGTTGTATGCGGCGCTGATGATGAGTGCGGTCGCTTTACTGGTGCCGCAACGTGAAATTGACTGGCAGCCCACCGTATTCTGGGCGCTGGCCTACAGTGCGATTCTGGCGACGGCGCTGGCCTGGAGCTTATGGCTGTTTGTGCTGAAAAACTTGCCCGCCAGTATTGCCAGCTTAAGTACACTGGCGGTTCCCGTTTGCGGCGTACTCTTTTCCTGGTGGTTGCTCGGTGAGAATCCCGGCGCGGTTGAAGGCAGCGGTATTGTGCTGATTGTGCTGGCACTGGCGCTGGTGAGCCGTAAGAAAAAAGAAGCCGTCAGCGTAAAAAGGATCTGAATTTTTTACAGGTGGGGCGAGCGCTTATTTAGCAAAATACCGATAATGCCCCACCATCCGCCAGCTAAACAGCACGTCTTCTTCCTGCGCGCCTGCGCCAATGTTATGTATCACCAGCGGCGTACCGTCGCGGGCAAAGCCATCTGACACCACTCCGATATGCGCCAGCCCATTATCTAATCGCCAGGAGACAATATCGCCCGCTTGGTAGTCACTGGCGTTTTTGCTGGTGGGGCGTGTTTTATCGTGGCGGGTAAACCAGGTTTCCAGATTAGGCACCCGACGGTGATCGATGTTGCTGTCCGGGCGCTTTAACTTCCACTTTTGCGGATAATCGGCAAAATTCTTCGCCATATCTTCGTGAACCAGTTTTTGCAAATCGACCTTCTGGCTGCGCAGGGCGCGGATCACCACATCGGAACATACGCCGCGTTCTTGCGGGACATCACCGCCAGGATAAGTAAGCTGCACATACGCCGGATCGTAAAATAGCGTGCTGCCAATTTGCTGTCTGGCACCGTCTGCGATGGCAAGATTGGTGTTGGCCTGGATTTGTACCACGGTTGGTGGAACAGCGGGAGATTTTAAGGAGTAACTGGTAAATACCGTCAGAAGACTGAACAACGCCAGTGAAGCTTTCATCTGTTTCGTCCGTGAAAAAATATTCACAGATTCGACCTTCCGGGCTAACGATTGTTCTGTGGAGAAAATGTCCAGAAGCGGATATAAAACTCCCGAACAACGTGGGAGTATCAGATTAATGGCACAGAGTGCCGGATGCGGCGTGAACGCCTTATCAGACATAAAAAGCACGTAAATTCAATGCATTGCATATATTTCGTAGGCCTGATAAGCGTAGCGCATCAGGCAATTTTGCGTTCAAACTCCCGGACAAGCCGGGAGTTTGGCATAGATTATTCCCACTCTTCCAGGAAACGCTGACCGTACTGGTCGGCTACCAGCAGTGCGGCGTAAACCTGATCTGGCGTCGCGCCGCCAGGCATGTTGTGGATGGTTTCACCTTCTGCACATGCCGCTTCTGCCACAATCCGCATTTT
Source organism: Escherichia sp. 94.0001 (assembly GCF_013369155.2). NCBI lineage: Bacteria > Pseudomonadati > Pseudomonadota > Gammaproteobacteria > Enterobacterales > Enterobacteriaceae > Escherichia > Escherichia sp. 94.0001. The sequence goes on from NZ_JABWMS020000025.1 coordinate 26,709, forward strand.
CGCCGGGACATCTTCTTTAATATCCAGTTGAGCGAGGGTTATTGGCAAACCTACCGCATGGCTAAGTGCAGCTACGGTTTCGATTTCTTCCACCGGCGCATTTTCCAGAACCAGCTGCGTCAGCGTACCAAATGCCACTTTTTCACCATGATAATAGTGATGGGCATCAGGGATTGCAGTCAGGCCGTTATGCACCGCGTGCGCCGCAGCCAGCCCACCGCTTTCAAAGCCAACGCCGCTCAAATAGGTGTTCGCTTCAATCACGCGTTCCAGTGCTGGAGTTACTACATGCTGTTCGGCGGCAAGCATCGCTTTTTCGCCTTCTTCCAGCAGCGTGTTGTAGCACAGTTCAGCCAGCGCCAGCGCTGCCTGAGTACACTTACCGCCCGCCATTGTGGTCGCACCGCTACGAGAGCAAGCACGCGCTTCAAACCAGGTCGCCAGCGCATCGCCGATACCCGCCGCTAACAGACGTGCAGGTGCGCCCGCGACGATTTTGGTGTCGACAATGACCATATTCGGGTTATTTGGCAACAGCAGATAGCGGTCAAACTCACCATCATCGGTGTAGATAACAGACAGCGCGCTGCATGGTGCGTCGGTAGAGGCAATAGTCGGTGCGATCGCTACCGGAACATCCATGAAATGTGCCAGCGCTTTGGCAGTATCGAGGGTTTTTCCGCCACCGATACCGAGAATTGCGCCACACTGCGCAGTCTCCGCGATGCCACGCAGACGGTCGATCTCATTTTGCGAACATTCACCGCCAAACGGCGCAATTTCTACTACCAGTCCAGCATCTTTAAAGCTTTTCTCGACAGTGGATTGAGCAAAACCTAAAACAAATTTGTCACCCACCACTAACCAGCGTTCTGCCAGCGGCTTCAGGTACTCGCCCAGACGATTAATGACATCTGCGCCCTGGATGTATTTACCCGGTGATTGAATAATGCGGTCCATAATTGCTCCTTTAGAGATGAGTAGTGCCAAATGCGGCATTCCAGTCGTGCTCAAACTTCTCTATAGCCGACTCTACCGCAGGAGTGTTGAGCATTTGTTGCGCTACATCTAAGGGTAGGGTGATGGACTCACATCCTGCCAGCAAACAATCCAGCGCCTGACGCGGTGTTTTAAAGCTGGCAGCCAGCACCATGCTTTCTGGCGCGTGCATTTCCAACAGCGCTTGCAGCTCCTGAACCGTACGAATGCCGTCACCGCCCTGGGCGTCGACGCGGTTAACATACGGAGCAACATATTTTGCCCCTGCCAGCGCGGCTAATAACCCTTGTGCGGCGCTATATACAGCGGTGCCAAGTGTAGTAATACCCTCTTTTTTCAGCATTTTAATGGCGGCAAGACCTTCGGAAGTTACCGGGATTTTCACCACAATGCCCGGAATGGCGTCGCGCAGGCGCTTCGCTTCTTCCACCATACCCTGTGCGTCACGACTCATGGTCTGAGCAAACAGAATACCCTCATCACCAATCGCTTTTTGCAAACGCGGCAGCACTTCCCAGATGGACTCCTTGCTGGCAGCGATAATGCTCGGGTTAGTTGTTACCCCGGCAATCGGGAATATGCGTGCCAGACGTTCGACTTCTGCGACGTTAGCGGTGTCCAGATACAGTTCCATGATGTTTCCTTTTACAGTTCCAGTTCATGTTGCAGCAGGCTGGCGATAGCGTCGGCAGAGGCGGCGTTAACCAGCGCGTTACGGAATTCTTCGTGCATGATGCGGCGAGCGAGGCGCGAGAAAATGCGCATATGCTGATCGCCGGCAGCGTGTTTGTTAAGGGTTAACATAATGATGAATTGTGCTTCATCATCGCCCCAGCGCACTGGCGCTTGCAGACGCGCCACGCTGATGGTGGACTGCTCAATGTGTTCTGATTTGCTGTGTGGAATGGCAAAACTAAAGCCCAGACCGGTAGAGAAAACGGCCTCGCGCGCCCACAAGTCGGCTTCCAGTTTACGCGGATAGCGGCAGCGGCCCGCCAGCAGCAGGTTATCGGTCATGCCTTTGAGCACTTCTTCTTTGCTGCGCCAGTCGCTTTCCAGCGTGATGCACTCGGCGGTGACCAGCGGTGCGTCCTGTTGCGTCATGCGGAATTGTGCCAGCAGGTGTTCCACTTCCAGCGAAGTACGGCAGGCCATTGCCTGGTTGAGTAACTGGCGGCATTCGCGGCTATCAAGTTGCGCCATCCGCGCTTTCGCCGCCGGAATTGACGGTGCACTCATGCTCAACTCATCCAGCCCTAAACCGACCAGCAACGGCAGCACGGAACCTTTCGCCCCCAGTTCACCGCACAGACCAATCCATTTGCCCTGGCGATGCACTGCCTGCACGGCGTAATCAAGCGCTCGTAAGAATGCCGGATTCAGGCTGTTGTAGTGACGAGTTACCTTAGCGTTATCGCGATCCACTGCCAGCAGATATTGCGTCAGGTCATTACTACCAATACTAAAGAAATCAATCTCCTCACAGCATTGATCGATGATGAACATTACTGACGGCACTTCAAGCATGATACCGAGCTGGATCTTCTCATCAAACGGAATGTGTTCGTTACGCAGCTGCTGTTTAGCTTCCGCCAGTTTTTCTTTCACCCATAAGATCTCTTCCATTGAAGAGATCATCGGGATCATGATTTTCAGGCTGCCATGAGCGGAGGCGCGCAGGATCGATCGTAGCTGCGTGGTAAACAACGAGGCGTACTCTTCATAAATACGTACGGCGCGATAACCGAGGAACGGGTTTGCCTCTGCGGGAATATTCAGATAATCAACGGGTTTGTCACCGCCAATATCCATAGTGCGCACAATAATGCTGCGTCCGTTGGCGGACTCCAGCGCCTGACAAAAAATGTTGTACAGCTCGCTTTCGCCCGGTGCACTGGTGCGATCCATATAGAGCATTTCAGTGCGGAACAAACCAACGCCTTCCGCACCATTGCCGAATGCGGCCTGCGCTTCGACGGAGTGAGCGATGTTAGCGGCAATTTCAATGCGGATACCGTCAGCGGTACGGGCTTGTTGGGTCAGCCAGACACGCTGTTGCTCACGAAGGGCGTTCTGTACGCGGGCTTCTTGCTGATAATAACGGGCTACGGCTTCTCCAGGCTCAACCACAATCGCCCCAGCGTTGCCGTCGATATAAATCGTTTGATGCTGCCACGGAGTAAGGGCATCAATATCCACACCAACCAGCGTCGGAATGTTGAACGAACGGGCAAGGATCACCGTGTGTGAGGTGGTGCCGCCGCTTTTGAGCAACAATCCTTTGAGGTGATTTTTATCCAGTTCGAGGAACTGGCTAGGGGTCAGTTCATCCGCCATACAAATGGCGGGCTGCGTTAGCTTGCCCGGTGCCGGAAAGCGTTTCTCGCCGTAGATTTGCTGGAGTAACTGGAAGCAGACATCGCGCACATCCAGCGCGCGTTCTTGCAGGTAGCTGCTGCTGGAACGGGAAAACTCTTCGCAAAAGTGATTCGCACTGGCGACAATCGCTTCGGCGCAGCTTAATCCAGCGCTGACGCCTGCCAGTAAATGTTCGCGCAGGGAAGTATCGCCAGCCAGGGAGCGGTGCGCTTCCAGAATCGCGCTGGTAGCACCGTCGCTATCCAGCAGACGAAACTCAATATTTTTCAGTACCAGTGTCAGGCCGTTTTCCAGCGCGGATTGCTCGGCGTCAACGCCGTTGGTTGCGGGAAGATTACCCAGCGCATTGAGATCTAAAGAAGAGATCGGCGTCAGAATGCCGCCTGCGCTACCGCTGCACACGGTGCGGGCGCGGATAATTCGCGGATTCAGGTTGGTCAGTGAAACCGGCAGCGGCTCCAGTTCGTCAGATTTTACTTCCGCCAGCGGTGCGTCGCAGTGGGGGAATTCATCGCGCAGCCATTGGCTTAAACGCTGGTGCGCTTCCTGCTCGTCGGCCCCGGAAATCAGTAACTGGCAGTTATCACCCACCAGCGTATCGGTGCCAATCAGTGCAAGGGCGCTTTTGGCGTTGCCCTTGCGGTCAGTGCGCAGGTTATGCCACTCAATTTGTGATGAAAAAGTATTACACAGCGTTTCAACGTGGCTTGCCGGACGCGCATGTACGCCGTTAGGTAGCTCACAAATAAATTCCACAATCAGGGCCATTGCCTCTCTCCCGGTACGGTTTTCTGTTTACAGGATAAGAGCGCACGGCAACGGCCTGCCATGTGACAAATCTGCCAAAAGCTGGACAAATGTAATGTAACCGTCAATTTGCGACGCGTCTCACAAGACGCCGTTCTGCGGCATGCTTCCGGGTTATCGCAAGTTATGAGGCGGATCGCATTTTTGTACTGATATTACAAAAGTCCAGTAAATGGCCTTTTTATCCACTGTTTGCTCCGCCTGCGATTGCCTATTGTTTCCTCCATCAAAAATATGGACATGGGCTTTCACAAGCCCGGGAGCAGCTTATGAATGAGTTGGTGCAGATCCTGAAAAATACCCGCCAGCATTTAATGACGGGCGTTTCACACATGATTCCCTTTGTGGTATCGGGCGGTATTTTGCTGGCGGTTTCCGTCATGTTGTATGGCAAAGGCGCAGTGCCGGACGCCGTAGCCGATCCGAATCTGAAAAAACTGTTTGATATCGGCGTTGCAGGTTTGACGCTGATGGTGCCTTTCCTCGCCGCTTACATCGGTTATTCCATTGCAGAACGCTCTGCGCTGGCTCCGTGCGCTATCGGTGCCTGGGTTGGTAACAGCTTTGGTGCGGGCTTCTTTGGCGCGCTGATCGCCGGGATTATCGGCGGCATCGTGGTGCATTACCTGAAGAAAATTCCGGTGCATAAAGTTCTGCGCTCGGTGATGCCAATCTTCATCATTCCGATCGTCGGCACACTGATTACCGCTGGTGTCATGATGTGGGGACTGGGCGAGCCGGTGGGTGCGTTGACCAACAGCCTGACTCAGTGGCTACAGGGGATGCAGCAGGGCAGCATTGTTATGCTGGCGGTGATCATGGGTCTGATGCTGGCGTTCGATATGGGTGGTCCGGTTAACAAAGTGGCCTATGCCTTCATGCTGATTTGCGTTGCTCAGGGGGTTTATACCGTGGTGGCTATTGCCGCTGTTGGGATTTGTGTTCCACCGTTGGGCATGGGGCTGGCGACGCTGATTGGTCGTAAAAATTTCTCTGCAGAAGAGCGCGAAACCGGCAAAGCGGCGCTGGTGATGGGGTGCGTTGGGGTTACCGAAGGGGCGATTCCTTTCGCCGCTGCCGATCCGCTGCGTGTCATTCCGTCCATCATGGTCGGTTCAGTTTGTGGTGCAGTAACTGCGGCGCTGGTCGGTGCGCAGTGCTATGCAGGCTGGGGTGGTCTGATTGTGCTGCCGGTGGTTGAAGGCAAGCTGGGTTATATCGCCGCAGTGGCTGTCGGAGCAGTGGTGACGGCAGTCTGCGTGAACGTGCTGAAAAGTCTGGCGCGTAAAAATGGGCCTTCGACTGATGAGAAGGAAGACGACCTGGATCTGGATTTTGAAATTAATTAATTGAGGAACGAGCCATGACGAAAATTATTGCAGTAACCGCATGTCCATCTGGTGTTGCCCATACTTATATGGCGGCAGAGGCGCTTGAAAGCGCTGCGAAAGCGAAAGGTTGGGAAGTGAAAGTAGAAACTCAGGGCTCGATTGGTCTGGAAAATGAACTGACTGCGGAAGACGTGGCGAGCGCCGATATGGTGATTCTGACCAAAGATATCGGCATCAAGTTTGAAGAGCGTTTTGCTGGCAAGACCATTGTGCGCGTCAACATCAGCGACGCGGTAAAACGCGCTGACGCCATTATGAGCAAAATTGAAGCTCACCTGGCACAAACCGCTTAAGTCCTTATCCCGCTCGCAAGGGCGGGTTCGCTTCCCCACAGGAGTTCCTCATGACGAATCGTATCTCTCGCCTTAAAACTGCACTGTTTGCTAATACCCGTGAAATCTCGCTGGAGCGGGCGCTGCTTTATACCGCCAGCCATCGGCAAACCGAAGGCGAACCAGTGATATTGCGCCGGGCGAAAGCAACAGCGTATATCCTTGAACATGTTGAAATTTCGATTCGTGATGAAGAACTGATTGCTGGTAACCGTACCGTAAAACCGCGCGCCGGGATTATGTCGCCGGAAATGGACCCTTACTGGCTGCTGAAAGAGCTGGATCAATTTCCGACGCGACCGCAGGACCGCTTCGCCATTAGTGAAGAAGATAAACGTATCTACCGCGAAGAGCTGTTCCCATACTGGGAAAAACGTTCGATGAAAGATTTCATCAACGGGCAGATGACGGATGAAGTAAAAGTCGCGACCAGCACGCAGATTTTCAGTATCAACCAGACAGATAAAGGCCAGGGGCACATCATTATTGATTACCCGCGCCTGCTGAATCACGGGCTGGGTGAGCTGGTGGCGCAGATGCAGCAACATTGCCAGCAACAGCCGGAGAATCACTTTTATCAGGCTGCGCTGTTATTGCTCGAAGCCTCGCAGAAACACATTTTGCGTTACGCCGAACTGGCGGAAACGATGGCGGCAAACTGCACTGATGCCCAGCGTCGCGAAGAACTGCTGACTATCGCGGAGATCTCCCGCCATAACGCCGAACATAAGCCGCAGACGTTCTGGCAAGCGTGCCAGTTGTTCTGGTACATGAACATCATTCTGCAATACGAATCCAACGCCAGCTCGCTGTCTTTAGGGCGCTTCGACCAGTATATGTTGCCTTTCTATCAGGCATCATTAACCCAGGGCGAAGATCCGGCGTTCCTGAAAGAACTGCTCGAATCTTTATGGGTGAAATGCAATGACATCGTGCTGTTGCGCTCCACCAGCAGCGCGCGTTATTTCGCAGGTTTCCCAACCGGCTATACCGCCCTGCTCGGTGGGTTAACCGAGAACGGACGTAGCGCAGTGAACGTGCTTTCGTTCCTCTGTCTCGATGCTTATCAAAGCGTGCAATTGCCGCAACCGAACCTCGGCGTGCGCACTAACGCCTTGATCGACACGCCTTTCCTGATGAAAACCGCAGAAACCATCCGCCTCGGCACGGGGATTCCGCAAATCTTTAACGATGAAGTGGTGGTGCCAGCGTTCCTCAACCGTGGCGTTTCGCTGGAAGATGCGCGCGACTATTCCGTAGTGGGCTGCGTGGAATTATCTATTCCTGGCAGAACCTACGGCTTGCATGACATCGCGATGTTTAACCTGCTGAAAGTGATGGAAATCTGCTTGCATGAAAATGAAGGCAATGCTGCGCTGAGTTATGAAGGTTTGCTGGAACAGATCCGCGTCAAGATCAGCCACTACATCACCCTGATGGTTGAAGGCAGCAATATTTGTGATATCGGCCATCGTGACTGGGCTCCTGTACCGCTGCTCTCATCGTTTATCAGCGATTGTCTGGAAAAAGGCCGCGATATTACCGATGGCGGCGCGCGTTATAACTTCTCCGGCGTACAGGGGATCGGTATCGCCAACCTGAGCGATTCTCTCCATGCGTTGAAAGGGATGGTTTTTGAGCAACAGCGTTTAAGTTTTGACGAATTGCTGTCGGTATTAAAAGCTAACTTCGCAACGCCAGAAGGCGAAAAAATCCGCGCTCGCTTAATTAACCGCTTTGAGAAATACGGTAACGATATCGACGAGGTGGATAACATTAGCGCCGAACTCCTGCGTCATTACTGCAAAGAAGTGGAAAAATACCAGAACCCGCGCGGCGGCTACTTCACGCCGGGATCGTATACCGTTTCTGCTCACGTCCCGTTGGGATCGGTGGTTGGTGCGACGCCAGACGGCCGTTTTGCCGGGGAACAACTGGCAGACGGTGGTTTGTCTCCCATGCTGGGCCAGGATGCACAAGGACCAACGGCGGTACTGAAATCAGTCAGCAAGCTCGATAACACGCTGCTTTCTAACGGTACGTTGCTGAACGTGAAATTCACTCCGGCGACCCTGGAAGGTGAAGCGGGATTACGCAAACTGGCCGACTTCTTACGGGCATTTACCCAGCTTAAGTTGCAGCATATTCAGTTTAACGTGGTGAACGCTGACACGTTGCGGGAAGCCCAACAGCGCCCACAGGACTATGCCGGGCTGGTGGTGCGCGTAGCCGGATACAGCGCCTTCTTTGTCGAATTGTCGAAGGAGATCCAGGATGACATCATCCGCCGGACAGCGCATCAGCTGTAACGTTGTGGAAACGCGCCGCGATGATGTGGCGCGCATTTTCAACATTCAGCGTTATTCACTGAATGACGGCGAGGGCATTCGTACGGTGGTCTTTTTTAAAGGCTGCCCGCATCTTTGCCCGTGGTGTGCTAATCCGGAGTCGATCTCCGGCAAAATCCAGACGGTACGCAGAGAGGCGAAATGTCTGCACTGTGCGAAATGTTTGCGTGATGCGGATGAATGCCCTTCCGGTGCGTTTGAACGGATTGGTCGCGATATCAGCCTTGACGCGCTGGAGCGGGAAGTGATGAAAGATGACATTTTCTTTCGCGCGTCCGGCGGTGGCGTCACGCTTTCTGGCGGCGAAGTGCTAATGCAGGCGGAGTTTGCTACCCGTTTTTTACAGCGACTTCGTCTGTGGGGCGTGTCATGCGCCATCGAAACTGCCGGAGACGCGCCAGCCAGCAAGCTGTTACCGCTGGCGAAATTGTGCGATGAAGTGTTGTTCGATTTAAAAATAATGGATGCAACTCAGGCGCGGGATGTGGTGAAGATGAACCTGCCGCGTGTGCTGGAGAACCTGCGTTTGCTGGTGAGCGAAGGTGTTAATGTGATCCCGCGCTTGCCACTGATCCCAGGTTTCACGCTCAGTCGGGAGAATATGCAGCAGGCGCTGGACGTACTGATCCCGCTGAATATCAGGCAGATCCATCTGTTACCGTTTCATCAGTACGGCGAACCAAAATACCGTCTGCTGGGGAAAACATGGTCGATGAAAGAGGTGCCAGCGCCGTCGTCAGCCGATGTGGCAACGATGCGCGAAATGGCAGAACGGGCCGGATTTCAGGTTACCGTGGGAGGTTAAAATGGCATACCTGGTGGCAGTAACCGCCTGCGTCAGTGGCGTGGCGCATACTTATATGGCGGCGGAACGGCTGGAAAAGTTGTGCCAGTTAGAGAAGTGGGGCGTCAGCATTGAAACTCAGGGTGCTTTGGGAACGGAGAATCGTTTAGCGGACGAGGATATCCGCCGGGCGGATGTTGCGCTGTTGATTACGGATATTGAACTTGCCGGTGCTGAGCGATTTGAACATTGCCGCTACGTGCAATGCAGCATCTACGCGTTCCTGCGTGAGCCACAGCGGGTGATGAGCGCAGTGCGCAAAGTGCTTTCTGCGCCGCAGCAAACCCATCTTATTCTGGAGTAGTCGATTTTTCTGTCAGTTGGCTATGGTATTGCCGACGATATTCCGACGGCGAGCGTTCGGTGTTTTTACGAAACAGACGGCAGAAGTAGTTGCTGTCAACAAAGCCGCAGGCATGCGCCACTTCTTTTACCTTCAGGTCATAGCCTTTCAATAACGTCTTAGCGTGTTCCAGTCGCGTGTGATTCAGGTATTCGTTAAATCCAATGGCCCCCGTTTTTTGAAACAGGTGCGAGAGGTAATTTGGCGAAATATAGAACGCCTGTGCGACAGATTCGCGGGTAAGCGCGGTGGCATAGTGTTCGTCGATATAATCGCGAATAGCTTCAAATAGTGCCTGGCTACGTGAGGCGGTCTGGATTTGGCTGCCGAGCAAATCGCGGCAGTGGCTAAGCAGGCTAGCGACGATAAGTCTGGCCGTTTGCTGCTCCTGCGACTGCATTTGCATTTCATTGAGCGTTTGTAGCAGAAAAGAACCAATGCGCGGGCCGCGTCGGGCGACGTGTTGCTTCGCCAGATTTTGATACTGTTTGCCATCCCATTGCACGACGCTGAAACCGAGTTGCTGTTTGCCAAACAGCACGCTAAAGGTAGTGGCGGGGGCTTGCCATTGTGGAAAATTCCAGCCACCAGCGGGAACGTACAGCACATCGCCGGGAACTAACGTTGCTCCAGCGCCGGTATCAACAAATTCACCTTCCAGCACAATTTCCAGCCGTGGAAAATCGACCTGATACGCAAGATCGGGCACCGGGCCGTTGCTGCTGGCAAAGTAAATCTGGCGCAGGGACAGCGGGCCGTTGATCAGGCGGGAGAGCAGATAGCTGACGTCGTGATACATGTTATTCCCTTAGGTACATAGACGGGAAAACAGTAACTGGCATTATGAAAAAAGGCCACCTGAAAAGTGTGGCCTGATGGGAGTGCGATGTAAACATTGTGCCAGTATCGCATCCGGCAAATAGCGCCAGACGCGATACAAAGGTCATTTACTGATTACCCACCTGATCGCCATACGGCAGAGTGTCGTAATCGATCAGCGCGTTTTTCTTGTACGGGTTACCAATCCAGCGGGTAGTTTCTTTGAACTGTGGATTCACCACTGAACGGGTTGGATCGTAACCGTCGTAAGATAAGCCCGCCAAATCTGACCAGGTGTGGATCAGTTCCGCCAGGCTGTATTTACGATCAACATCCTGCGAGAAATCACGCGGATGAGTCGCTTGCCATTTTTCTGACGTCCACAGCAGGAACGGAATGGTGTACATATGACGCGTCGGGTTGTCCTCATTACGCCCCTGAGTTTTGTGCGGCGGCGTGTCGTAAACCTCTTCACCGTGGTCAGAGAAGTAAACCAGGAAACCGTTCGGGTCTGCTGCTTTAAAGTCTTTAATCAGGCTGGCAACCACATGATCGTTATACAGGTTAGCGTTATCATAATCGTTATATGACTCCAGCTCTTCTGCGCTTAGTCCCGGCGGAACATGATCGGTATTGCCATCAAACTTGCCCTGATTTTCCGGGTAGCGGTATTTGTATTTGATATGCGTACCCAGCAGATGAACGATGATCAGTTTCTTCGGCGCAGGGTCATTCAGTACTTCCTGGAACGGCTTCAGCACGTTGGTGTCGTATTCACGCGCACTCTGCGTACGTTGCTGGTTCATGTAGTACTGCTTGTCGGTCTGGCGCGAAAATACCGTCAGCATGGTATTGCGGGCGGTCATCGTCTGCTGGTTGGTGATCCAGAAGGTTTTATAACCCGCCTGTTTCATCATGTTCATCAGCGACGGCTGCGTCAGATACAGATCCGGGTTCTTTTCATTGGCAAAAGTCAGCGCCTGTTGCAGGATTTCAATGGTGTACGGACGAGACGTCACCACGTTATTAAACACGGTCAGATTCGGATCGGTTTTATGCAGTGCATCCAGCTCCGGCGTGGTTTCACGCGGATAACCGTACAGACTCATGCGTCCACGCTGGGTCGACTCGCCAATCACCAGCACTAAGGTGCGCGGTTCGTTACCCGATTCATCTTTGAAATTAGCCAGCGGCGGCAAGGCATTATTTTCATTCAGTAGCTTTGTTAGCGAGTTTAGTTGCTGACGATACTGATAATAGCCGGTCAGGAATTGCCACGGTGCGGCAGGCTCCATACGCGATGCCAGGTTATCCAACGTTTTCTCAAACGGCTTGTTTTTGATAAACGTATTCATGGCGATCGGATGCAGAATCAAGCCATAAAGCAGGGCAAAAGAGACAACATAACGCCACGGCTTTGGAATATAGACCGGGCGCAGGCGTGTCCACAGCAGAACTGCCACCGCCGTATAGGCCAGCGCGATAAGCACAATTTTCAGGCTGAAATACTGGCTTAAATACTCGCTGGCTTCGTTGGTGTTGGTTTCGAACATCACAAACAGAACGCTCTGCGAGAACTCCTGACCGTAGATGACGTAGTAGCACAGCGCCGCCAGAGAGGCCGCCCATAGCACCACGCCGATTACTGCGGCAATAATTTTAATCCGCTTCGGAAAGAGGAATACCGGGATCAACCACAGCGAACTGAATAACAGCGAGTCGCGAATGCCGTTAGTGCCACTATAACCACTGATGTAAATAATGGCCTGTAGCAGAGTAGAGAAAAACCAAAAGTAGAGCAGTGCCCAACCCAGGGCTTTCCAGCTAAAAAGAGGTTTAGCCTGGACTTCTGTGGAATGCATAGTAAGAACCTGTCTTGAAAAAATATCGCCGAATGTAACGACAATTCCTTAAGGATATCTGAAGGGATATCCAGAATTTGAATAAAATGCAGACAGAAATATATTGAAAACGAGGGTGTTAGAACAGAAGTATTTCAGAAAACCCTCGCGCAAAAGCACGAGGGTTTGCAGGAGGGGGGAAGATTAGCCGGTATTACGCATACCTGCCGCAATCCCGGCAATAGTAACCATTAACGCTTGCTCGACGCGAGGATCCGGTTCCTGGCCTTCTTTTTCTGCCTGGCGGGAGCGGTGCAGCAACTCGGCCTGCAATACGTTCAGTGGGTCGGTGTAAATATTTCGCAGCTGAATAGACTCCGCAATCCACGGCAGATCGGCCATCAGGTGAGAATCGTTGGCAATCGCCAGCACCACTTTGATGTCTTCTTCTTGCAGATTACGTAACTCTTTACCTAACGGCCACAATGCTTTGTCTACCAGACGTTGATCATAGTATTCCGCCAGCCACAGGTCTGCTTTGGCGAAGACCATCTCCAGCATGCCGAGACGCGTCGAGAAGAATGGCCAGTCGCGGCACATGGCTTCCAGTTCGCTCTGCTTACCATCTTCGACCACTTTTTGCAGCGCCGTACCTGCACCCAGCCAGGCGGGGAGCATCAGGCGGTTTTGTGTCCAGGCAAAAATCCACGGAATGGCGCGCAGTGACTCGACGCCGCCGGTCGGGCGACGTTTCGCCGGACGTGAACCCAACGGCAGTTTGCCCAGCTCTTGTTCCGGCGTAGCGGAGCGGAAGTACGGCACAAAATCTTTGTTTTCACGTACGTAGCCACGGTAGAGATCGCAGGAGATGACTGACAGTTCATCCATAATGCGACGCCAGCTCTCTTTCGGCTCCGGCGGTGGCAGCAGGTTGGCTTCCAGAATTGCCCCGGTGTACAGCGACAGGCTGCTAACGGTGATTTCTGGCAGACCATATTTAAAGCGGATCATCTCGCCCTGTTCGGTCACGCGAAGGCCGCCTTTCAGGCTTCCTGGCGGTTGTGACAGCAGCGCCGCATGGGCAGGTGCGCCGCCGCGACCAATGGAACCGCCGCGGCCGTGGAACAGCGTCAGTTCAATACCCGCTTTTTCGCAGGTTTTGATTAATGCATCCTGTGCCTGATATTGCGCCCAGGAAGCCGCCATCACCCCCGCATCTTTTGCTGAGTCGGAATAGCCAATCATCACCATCTGTTTGCCCTGAATCAGGCCGCGATACCAGTCGATATTGAGCAACTGGGTCATGACATCGTTGGCGTTGTTCAGGTCATCAAGGGTTTCAAACAGCGGTGCAACCGGCATCGCAAATCCAATACCCGCTTCTTTCAGCAGCAGGTGTACAGCCAGTACGTCGGACGGCGTTTTTGCCATCGAGATCACGTAGGCGGCAATGGAACCTTGCGGTGCTTCAGCAATTACCTGACAGGTATCAAGTACTTCGCGCGTTTCGGCGCTCGGTTGCCAGTTACGCGGCAGAAGAGGGCGTTTGGAGTTCAGTTCGCGGATCAGGAACGCCTGTTTGTCGGCCTCTGACCAGCTTTCATAGTCGCCGATGCCGAGGTAGCGGGTCAGTTCGCCCAGCGCTTCGGTATGACGGGTGCTCTCCTGACGGATATCAATACGGACCAGCGGTACACCGAAACATTTCACGCGGCGCAGGGTGTCGAGCAGATCGCCGTTGGCAATAATACCCATGCCACACGCCTGAAGGGACTGGTAGCAAGCGTAGAGCGGCTCCCACAGTTCTTCGTTCTGCGTCAGCAGACCCTCTGGTTTTGGTACTTCTTCACCTTTCAGGCGCGCTTCCAGCCATGCCTGTGTCGCCATCAAGCGGGAACGCAGGTTTTTCATCAGATAGCGATACGGTTCTGCGGCACCTTCTTCGCCGACCAGCGCCAGCAGTTCCGGAGTTGCTTCAACCATCGACAGTTCAGAAACCAGAACTTGAATATCTTTCAGGAACAGATCGGTGGCTTTCCAGCGGCTGAGCAGCAGGACGTGGCGGGTGATATCGGCAGTGACGTTCGGGTTTCCGTCGCGGTCGCCGCCCATCCACGAGGTAAAACGCACCGGAACAAATTCGACGGGTAGTTTGTAGCCGAGGTTCTCTTCCAGTTGTTCGTTCAGTTCGCGCAGGTAATTCGGTACGCCTTGCCACAGGCTGTTTTCTACTACGGCAAAGCCCCATTTGGCCTCATCTACCGGGCTTGGGCGCAGCTTACGGATTTCATCGGTATGCCATGACTGGGCGATCAACTGGCGCAGGCGGCGCATCAGCTGGTTATGTTCGTAGTCGGCGATATCTTTGTTGTCGAGCTGTTTTAAGCAGGCGTTCACTTCCACCATTTTGTGGATCAGCGTACGACGGGTAATTTCGGTTGGGTGAGCCGTGAGGACCAGTTCCAGCGACAGCGATTCCACTGCTTTTTTTATGGTGTCTTCGCTCAGTTCCGGCTGGTTTTTCAGTTTACGCAGGGTGCGGGCGATCACTTCCGGGTTGCTGGCAGCTTCGCCTTTCGGCGAAATGCTGTGGTATTGCTCAGCGGTGTTGGCCAGGTTCAGGAACTGACTAAACGCACGCGCAACGGGCAGCAGCTCGTCGTTCGACAAATTTTGTAAAGTGGTGAGCAACTCCTGGCGGTTAGCATCATTGCCAGCGCGTGAAGATTTGGACAACTTACGGATAGTTTCTACGCGTTCAAGAATGTGTTCTCCCAACGCATCCTTGATGGTTTCCCCCAGCACTTTGCCGAGCATACTGACATTACTACGCAATGCGGAATATTGTTCGTTCATATTACCCCAGACACCCCATCTTATCGTTTGATAGCCCTGTATCCTTCACGTCGCATTGGCGCGAATATGCTCGGGCTTTGCTTTTCGTCGTCTTTTATAAAGCCACGTAAAAGCGATGACGTCAAATGCTGCGAAATCGCTTCAGCAAACGAATAAATAGCAGGAATTTACGCCATTAAATTCACGACGCTTTAAATAAGCGTAACTTATGGAAATGTTAAAAAATCGCCTCGAGTAACACCAAAGGTGTAGGTCGGATAAGATGCGCAAGCATCGCATCCGACATTATTGCGGCGCTGGAGTTTGGCAACAGTGCCGGATGCGGCGCGAGCGCCTTATCCGGACTACGTTTTAATGCCAGCAGAAATGGTGAATCACCTGGGTGATCAGTTCGCGGGTGGGCTTGATAAACCGCGTCTCCAGATATTCATCAGGCTGATGAGCCTGATTAATTGAGCCAGGTCCCAGCACCAGCGTCGGGCATAACGTCTGAATAAACGGCGCTTCGGTACAGTAGTTCACTACTTCGGTCTTTGCTCCGAGCAATTTCTCAACCACTTCAACCAGTTGATGATTCGGTGGGCATTCATAGCCAGGGATCGGTGGATGCAGCTCGTCGACCGTCAGACGACCCGGCCAGCGTTCGCTCACCGGAGCCAATGCATCGTTGAGCAAACCATTAAGTTCATTGAGTGTCATGCCTGGCAGCGGACGAATATCCATATGCAACTCACAGCAAGCGCAAATACGGTTAGATGCATCGCCACCGTGAATATGCCCGAGGTTGAGCGTAGGGTATGGCACGGTAAATGCTTCGTAGTGATAACGTTCTTTCAGGTTATCGCGCAATTGCAAAATATGCCCGATGGCGTCGTGCATCAATTCGATCGCGTTAACTCCGCGTGCTGGATCGCTGGAGTGCCCCGACTGGCCCTGAATACGGATGGCGTTCGAGATATGGCCTTTATGCGCGCGTACCGGTTGCAGCGACGTCGGTTCGCCAATGATGGCGCAATCCGGGCGCAGGGCGGTAGTTTCGGCAAAATAACGCGCTCCTGCCATACTGGTCTCTTCATCGGCAGTTGCGAGAATGTAGAGTGGTTTTTTCAGTTTCGTGACGTCGACATCGCGTAGTGCATCGAGGATAAACGCAAAAAAGCCTTTCATGTCGGCGGTGCCTAAGCCGTAAAGCTTGCCGTCATGCTCTGTCAGCGTAAACGGATCGCGCGTCCAGCGGCCGTCATCAAATGGCACCGTATCGGTATGCCCCGCCAGCAGCAAACCGCCAGCTCCCTGTCCGCAACTGGCTAGCATATTAAATTTGTTGCGAGTTCCCGGCACGGGCTGCACTTCCACATTGAAGCCCAAATCTTTAAACCAGTCCGCCAGCAGAGTGATTAAATCTGCATTGCTTTGATCGAGTGCCTCTTCCGTGGCGCTTATTGAAGGTGTGGCAATCAGAGCACGGTAAATCTCGATAAATGGCGGTAATTTGTTTTTCATTGTTGACACACCTCTGGTCATGATAGTATCAATATTCATGCAGTATTTGTGAATAAAAATACACTAACGTTGAGCGTAATAAAACCCACCCGCCGTAAGGTGAATGTTTTACGTTTAACCAGGCAACCAGACATAAGAAGGTGAATAGCCCCGATGTTGAATACGCTGATTGTGGGTGCCAGCGGTTACGCTGGCGCAGAGCTAGTGACCTATGTAAATCGCCATCCGCATATGAACATAACCGCTTTGACTGTTTCAGCGCAAAGCAATGATGCGGGAAAGTTAATCTCCGATTTGCATCCGCAGCTAAAAGGCATCGTTGATCTGCCGTTGCAGCCGATGTCGGATATCAGTGAGTTTAGCCCAGGGGTGGACGTGGTGTTTCTTGCTACTGCCCATGAAGTTAGTCACGATTTAGCGCCACAATTTCTTGAAGCGGGCTGTGTGGTGTTCGACCTTTCCGGCGCGTTTCGTGTTAACGACGCCACCTTCTATGAAAAATATTACGGCTTTAGCCATCAATACCCGGAACTGTTGGAACAGGCAGCTTACGGTCTGGCGGAGTGGTGCGGTCATAAATTAAAAGAAGCGAACTTAATTGCGGTGCCTGGCTGTTATCCGACGGCGGCGCAATTGGCGCTGAAACCGTTGATTGATGCCGATCTTCTTGACCTCAATCAGTGGCCGGTTATCAACGCCACCAGTGGTGTGAGCGGAGCAGGACGTAAGGCCGCGATTTCAAATAGTTTTTGTGAAGTTAGCCTGCAACCGTATGGTGTCTTTACTCATCGCCATCAACCAGAGATCGCCACACACCTCGGTGCTGACGTTATTTTTACCCCGCATCTGGGCAATTTCCCGCGCGGCATTCTCGAAACCATTACCTGCCGCCTGAAACCGGGTGTGACCCAGGCGCAAGTCGCGCAAGCGTTACAGCAGGCGTATGCCCATAAACCGCTGGTGCGGCTGTATGACAAAGGCGTTCCGGCGCTGAAAAATGTCGTCGGGCTGCCGTTCTGCGATATCGGTTTTGCCGTTCAGGGGGAACATCTGATTATTGTGGCGACCGAAGACAACTTATTGAAAGGCGCGGCAGCACAAGCGGTACAGTGCGCCAATATTCGTTTCGGCTATGCGGAAACGCAGTCTCTTATTTAGGGGTGCAATGATGAATCCATTAATTATCAAACTGGGCGGCGTACTGCTGGATAGTGAAGAGGCGCTGGAACGTCTGTTTAGCGCCCTGGTGAATTATCGCGAGTCACATCAGCGTCCGCTGGTGATTGTCCACGGCGGCGGCTGCGTGGTGGATGAGCTGATGAAAGGACTGAATCTGCCGGTGAAAAAGAAAAACGGCCTGCGGGTGACGCCTGCGGATCAGATAGACATTATCACCGGAGCGCTGGCGGGAACGGCAAATAAAACCCTGCTGGCATGGGCGAAGAAACATCAGATTGCAGCCGTAGGTTTGTTTCTCGGTGACGGCGACAGCGTAAAAGTGACCCAGCTCGATGAAGAGTTAGGCCATGTTGGACTGGCGCAGCCAGGTTCGCCTAAGCTTATCAACACGTTGCTGGAAAACGGTTATCTACCAGTGGTCAGCTCCATTGGCGTAACGGACGAAGGGCAACTGATGAACGTCAATGCTGACCAGGCGGCGACGGCGCTGGCGGCAACGCTGGGCGCGGATCTGATTTTGCTCTCTGATGTCAGCGGTATTCTCGACGGCAAAGGGCAACGTATTGCCGAAATGACCGCAGCGAAAGCAGAACAACTGATTGAGCAGGGCATTATTACTGACGGCATGATAGTGAAAGTGAACGCGGCGCTGGACGCTGCGCGCACGCTGGGTCGCCCGGTAGATATTGCCTCCTGGCGTCATGCGGAACAGCTTCCGGCACTGTTTAACGGTATGCCGATGGGTACGCGGATTTTAGCTTAAGTTTTGTTGGCCGGAGACGTAGCTTTCTGGCATTGAATTTCAAAATAAGGAAACAGAGTTATGGCACTTTGGGGCGGGCGTTTTACCCAGGCAGCAGATCAACGGTTTAAACAATTCAACGACTCACTGCGCTTTGATTACCGTCTGGCGGAGCAGGATATTGTTGGCTCTGTGGCCTGGTCCAAAGCGCTGGTAACGGTAGGCGTGTTAACCGCAGAAGAACAGGTGCAACTGGAAGAGGCGCTCAATGTGCTGCTGGAAGATGTTCGCGCCAGGCCACAACAAATTCTTGAAAGCGACGCCGAAGATATCCATAGCTGGGTGGAAGGCAAACTGATCGACAAAGTGGGCCAGTTAGGCAAAAAATTGCATACCGGGCGTAGCCGTAATGATCAGGTAGCGACTGACCTGAAACTGTGGTGCAAAGATACCGTTAGCGAGTTGCTGACGGCTAACCGGCAGCTGCAATCGGCGCTGGTGGAAACCGCACAAAACAATCAGGACGCGGTAATGCCAGGTTACACTCACCTGCAACGCGCCCAGCCGGTGACGTTCGCGCACTGGTGCCTGGCGTATGTTGAGATGTTGGCGCGTGATGAAAGCCGTTTGCAGGATGCGCTTAAGCGTCTGGATGTCAGCCCGTTAGGCTGTGGCGCACTGGCGGGAACGGCCTATGAAATCGACCGTGAACAGTTAGCAGGCTGGCTGGGCTTTGCCTCGGCGACCCGTAACAGTCTCGACAGCGTTTCTGACCGCGACCACGTGCTGGAACTGCTTTCTGCCGCCGCTATCGGTATGGTGCATTTGTCGCGTTTTGCCGAAGATCTGATTTTCTTTAACACCGGCGAAGCGGGTTTTGTGGAGCTTTCTGATCGTGTTACTTCCGGTTCATCATTAATGCCGCAGAAGAAAAACCCGGATGCGCTGGAGTTGATTCGCGGTAAATGCGGTCGTGTTCAGGGCGCGTTGACCGGCATGATGATGACGCTGAAAGGTCTGCCGTTGGCCTATAACAAAGATATGCAGGAAGACAAAGAAGGTCTGTTCGACGCGCTCGATACCTGGCTGGACTGCCTGCATATGGCGGCGCTGGTGCTGGACGGGATTCAGGTGAAACGCCCACGTTGCCAGGAAGCGGCGCAGCAGGGGTATGCGAACGCCACTGAACTGGCGGATTACCTGGTGGCGAAAGGTGTGCCGTTCCGCGAGGCGCACCATATTGTTGGTGAAGCGGTGGTGGAAGCCATTCGTCAGGGCAAACCGCTGGAAGATCTGCCGCTCGTCGAGTTGCAGCAATTCAGCGAGGTGATTGGCGAAGATGTCTATCCGATTCTGTCGCTGCAATCGTGCCTCGACAAGCGTGCAGCAAAAGGCGGCGTCTCCCCGCAGCAGGTGGCGCAGGCGATTGCTTTTGCGCAGGCGCGATTGGAGTAATTGGTTTATATTGCTCCCCTGAAAATGGGGAGCTTACCACGCCTATAAAGTAGCGACACTACGTAGGCGGACTGCCTCAGGCAGAAATTTGTCAGCATTCTGGTGACCTTAAATTTAACGCCCAACCAGAACTATTATTTGTCATATTCCTTTTTATTCTTGCGTCTTCTTTACCTTCACTCTCCCCATGAAAATCATATTTTCAATACATCAATCAATACATATTTTAATTAATTGAATATAATTCATTTCTATTGCTGCGCTCATTTTTAATGATTAATGGAGTTTGTTATGTGATTATTTAACGTGTTGTTTTAACGATGATGGTTAATTATTCAGGTGGTTGTTGAGGGTGTTTTTTCTCCTCGGCGGAAATTTTTATTTTTAATGTGATCACGGTTGAATAATCGCTCTTTCTCTCTTGTATGGTAGTAGGCGTAAAATTAAGTTTGAAGCGTCTATTTACAACACAGGAGATTGCAATAATGAAAATTATTGCTGCAGATGTTTTTGTTACTTGCCCAGGACGTAATTTCGTTACGCTTAAAATAACCACTGCAAGCGGACTTTGTGGATTGGGAGATGCCACATTAAATGGTCGCGAATTGTCGGTCGCTTCTTATCTGAAAGATCATCTTTGTCCACAATTAATTGGCCGCGATGCCAGCCGTATCGAAGATATTTGGCAATTCTTTTATAAAGGTGCTTACTGGCGACGTGGCCCCGTCACGATGTCGGCCATTTCTGCCATTGATATGGCGTTGTGGGATATCAAAGCCAAAGCGGCAAATATGCCATTGTATCAACTGCTTGGTGGGGCTTCTCGTGAAGGCGTGATGGTTTATTGCCACACCACCGGGCGCACGATTGATGAAGTCCTTGAAGACTATGCAAAGCACCAGCAGATGGGCTTTAAGGCGATTCGTGTGCAGTGCGGTGTACCGGGTATGCAAACCACTTATGGCCTGGCGAAGGGCAAAGGACTGGCGTATGAACCGGCAACCAAAGGCCTGTGGCCGGAAGAGCAGTTGTGGTCTTCAGAAAAGTATCTCGATTTTACACCGAAGTTATTTGAAGCGGTGCGTAATAAGTTCGGTTTTAACGAACATCTGTTGCATGACATGCACCATCGCCTGACTCCTATCGAAGCGGCGCGCTTTGGGAAGAGCATTGAGGATTACCGCCTGTTCTGGATGGAAGATCCGACGCCTGCCGAGAACCAGGAATGTTTTCGTCTGATTCGCCAGCATACCGTGACGCCGATTGCGGTCGGTGAAGTGTTTAACAGTATCTGGGACTGCAAGCAGTTAATCGAAGAGCAGCTGATTGACTATATTCGCACGACGATTACCCATGCAGGCGGCATTACCGGGATGCGACGGATTGCCGATTTTGCATCGCTTTATCAGGTACGTACCGGTTCGCATGGCCCTTCAGATTTATCGCCTGTTTGTCATGCGGCGGCGCTGCATTTTGACCTCTGGGTGCCAAACTTTGGCGTTCAGGAGTACATGGGCTATTCCGAACAAATGCTTGAAGTCTTCCCGCACAGCTGGCGCTTCGATGAAGGTTATATGCACCCAGGCGATGAACCGGGGCTGGGTATTTCTTTCGATGAGAAACTGGCGGCGAAATATCCGTATGACCCGGCGTATCTCCCCGTCGCACGACTGGAAGATGGCACATTGTGGAACTGGTAATAACGGTTCGCTTAATTATTTTCTGAATAGTCATCAAATCGATTAATTCCGCTCAAGGAGCTAAAAATGGACGTTGATGTGTCAACCAGTGTTGCGGGTAATAAACCGCAACGGATTCGTCGTATTCAGACAGTAACGCTGGTTTTATTATTTATGGCGGGGATCGTTAATTTCCTCGACCGTTCGTCATTGAGCGTGGCAGGCGAAGCGATTCGTGGCGAGTTAGGATTATCGGCGACAGAATTTGGCGTTTTGCTTTCTGCATTTTCTCTGTCTTATGGTTTTTCACAACTCCCTTCCGGTATTTTGCTAGACCGCTTTGGCCCACGAATAGTTTTAGGCGCAGGCTTAATATTCTGGTCATTAATGCAGGCATTAACAGGAATGGTTAATTCTTTTAGCCACTTTATTTTAATGCGTATCGGTCTGGGTATTGGCGAAGCGCCATTTATGCCTGCGGGAGTAAAGTCGATCACCGACTGGTATGCGCAAAAAGAACGCGGCACGGCGCTGGGGATTTTTAACTCATCTACCGTTATCGGTCAGGCTATTGCGCCTCCTGCTCTTGTATTGATGCAGCTGGCATGGGGCTGGCGGGCAATGTTCGTCATCATCGGCGTGGCGGGGATTCTGGTTGGGATCTGTTGGTACGCGTGGTATCGCAACCGGGCGCAGTTTGTCCTGACCGACGAAGAACGGACCTATCTCTCCGCGCCGGTTAAACCGCGTCCACAATTACAATTTAGCGAGTGGCTGGCGCTGTTTAAGCATCGGACAACCTGGGGGATGATTTTAGGTTTCTCTGGCGTCAATTATACCGGTTGGCTCTACATCGCGTGGTTACCCGGTTATTTACAAGCCGAGCAAGGCTTCAGTCTGGCGAAAACCGGTTGGGTGGCGGCGATTCCTTTCCTCGCGGCGGCGGTCGGGATGTGGGTTAACGGTATTGTTGTCGATCGGCTGGCGAAAAAAGGCTACGACCTGGCGAAGACGCGTAAAACGGCTATTGTCTGCGGTTTGATGATGTCGGCATTAGGCACGTTGCTGGTCGTGCAATCCTCCTCGCCAGCCCAGGCTGTAGCGTTTATCTCAATGGCGCTGTTCTGCGTGCATTTCGCGGGAACATCTGCATGGGGACTGGTGCAGGTGATGGTGTCAGAAACAAAAGTGGCTTCCATCGCCGGGATTCAAAACTTTGGCAGTTTTGTTTTTGCTTCCTTTGCTCCGATCGTAACCGGTTGGGTAGTGGATACCACGCACTCGTTTAATCTGGCGCTGGTTATCGCGGCCTGTGTGACGTTCACCGGGGCGCTGTGTTACTTCTTTATTGTCAAAGATCGGATTGAGTAACTGTTACTATCAGGCTCTCTTGCTGTGGGCCTGTAGAATAAAAAAAAGCGGATCCTGGGGATCCGCAAAAGTTCACGTTGGCTTTAGTTATTCGAGTTGAGAAACTCTCGAAACGGGCATTGACTTCAAGGGTTAAAAGAGGTGCCGCTCCGTTTCTGTGAGCAATTATCAGTCAGAATGCTTGATAGGGATAATCGTTCGTTGCTATGCTACCTATCGCCATGAACTATCGTGGCGATGGAGGATGGATAATGAATATTCGTGATCTTGAGTACCTGGTGGCATTGGCTGAACACCGCCATTTTCGGCGTGCGGCAGACTCCTGCCACGTTAGCCAGCCGACGCTTAGCGGGCAAATTCGTAAGCTGGAAGATGAGCTGGGCGTGATGTTGCTGGAGCGGACCAGCCGTAAAGTGTTATTCACCCAGGCGGGAATGCTGCTGGTGGATCAGGCGCGTACCGTGCTGCGTGAGGTGAAAGTCCTTAAAGAGATGGCAAGCCAGCAGGGTGAGACAATGTCCGGGCCGCTGCATATTGGTTTGATTCCCACGGTTGGGCCTTACCTGTTACCGCATATTATCCCGATGCTGCACCAGACCTTTCCAAAGCTGGAAATGTATCTGCATGAAGCACAGACCCACCAGTTACTGGCGCAACTGGACAGCGGCAAACTCGATTGCGTGATCCTCGCGCTGGTGAAAGAGAGCGAAGCATTCATTGAAGTGCCGTTGTTTGATGAACCAATGCTGCTGGCTATCTATGAAGATCACCCGTGGGCGAACCGCGAATGCGTACCGATGGCCGATCTGGCAGGGGAAAAACTGCTGATGCTGGAAGATGGTCACTGTTTGCGCGATCAGGCAATGGGTTTCTGCTTTGAAGCCGGGGCGGATGAAGATACACACTTCCGCGCGACCAGCCTGGAAACTCTGCGCAACATGGTGGCGGCAGGTAGCGGGATCACTTTACTGCCTGCGCTGGCTGTGCCGCCGGAGCGCAAACGCGATGGGGTTGTTTATTTGCCGTGTATTAAGCCGGAACCACGCCGCACTATTGGCCTGGTTTATCGTCCGGGCTCACCGCTGCGCAGCCGCTATGAGCAGCTGGCAGAGGCCATCCGCGCAAGAATGGATGGCCATTTCGATAAAGTGTTAAAACAGGCGGTTTAAGCCGTTTAACGCAGCTACCCGATAGGCTTCCGCCATCGTCGGGTAGTTAAAGGTGGTGTTGACGAAGTACTCAATAGTGTTGCCGCCACCTTTCTGTTCCATTATCGCCTGCCCGATATGGATAATCTCGGCAGCGCGTTCGCCAAAGCAGTGAATGCCCAGAATCTCTTTTGTTTCCCGATGGAATAAAATTTTCAGCGTACCCACGTTCATGCCAACGATTTGTGCACGTGCCAGATGTTTAAACTGGGCGCGGCCCACTTCATATGGCACTTTCATCGCGGTCAGCTGCTGTTCGGTTTTGCCCACAGAGCTGATTTCCGGGATGGTGTAAATACCGGTAGGGATATCTTCAATCAGATGTGCGGTGGCTTCGCCTTTCACCAGCGCCTGCGCGGCAATGCGCCCCTGGTCATAGGCTGCCGACGCCAGGCTCGGATAACCAATCACGTCGCCCACCGCGTAAACGTGTGGCTGTGCGGTCTGATACATGCTGTTGACCTTCAGCTGTCCACGACTGTCAGTTTCCAGCCCAATGTTCTGTAACGCCAGCGAATCGGTATTACCGGTACGACCGTTGGCATAGAGAAGACA
Source organism: Escherichia sp. 94.0001 (assembly GCF_013369155.2). Lineage (NCBI taxonomy): Bacteria > Pseudomonadati > Pseudomonadota > Gammaproteobacteria > Enterobacterales > Enterobacteriaceae > Escherichia > Escherichia sp. 94.0001. Next base: position 51,360 of record NZ_JABWMS020000025.1, read on the forward strand.
GTCGGCTTTCAGCTTTTTGCCCGACTTCAGATGCATAATCACACCGTCGTCACAGCCTTCGATCTTTTCGTACTCTTCGTTGTGACGAATCACTACGCCACTGTTCCAGAAGTGATAGGAGAGAGAATCTGACATCTCTTGATCGAGAAATGCCAGCAGGCGATCGCGGGTATTGATCAGATCTACTTTTACATCCATACCGCGGAAGATCGACGCATATTCACAGCCGATCACTCCAGCACCATAGATAAGTACATGGCGCGGTTCGTGGTGCATGCTAAGAATTGAGTCGCTGTCGTAAATGCGTGGATGGGTGAAATCAACATCTGTTGGATGATAAGGGCGAGAACCACAGGCAATAACAAATTTTTCAGCGGTTAGTGTTTCGACGCTGCCGTCCGGGCAATCCAGCGCCAACGTATGCTCGTCAACAAAGCGAGCGTTCCCCTGCAATATTTCACAGTGATTACGTTCGTAAAATCCCTGACGCATACGTGTTTGTTGATTAATCACGTTATCGGCATGGTTAAGGATATCGGCAAAAGAAGAGCGGAGCAGTCGGGAATGGTCGCTGTAAAGTGGGTTTTGATTAAATTCTATAATGCGGCTGACGGCGTGACGGAGAGCTTTCGACGGGATGGTGCCCCAGTGGGTGCAACCGCCGCCAACATTTTGATAACGCTCGATAACTGCGACGCGCGCACCTTGCTTAACCAGGCCCATTGCAGCGCCTTCGCCGCCGGGGCCGGAACCTATTACTATGGCATCGTAATCGTAGGAATGTGGCATGGTAGGGCTTACCTGTTCTTATACATAAAAGCAACAGAATGGTAACATTTTATCGCGGGTAAGCCAATTGATCCCCGTCATTTATCTGGCTATATCGTGAGCGGCCTTTGCTTTGTCTGTTTCTTACTTTTGCCTTGAACGTTTTATTGGATTTTTATCGCCAGTACTCACCGTTTAAGTGGCAGGTTTCCGTTGTTCGTAAAAGAACCAGCCAAAGAATTGCAGTAAATATGTTTTATTGCGTTACGGTTCATTCACAACACTGGAGCAATCCAGTATGTTCATTCTCTGGTATAGTGCCAGCAGTACTTTTGGCAAGGATTCAGACATCGTGATGGGCGTAAGAGCGCAACAAAAAGAAAAAACCCGCCGTTCGTTGGTGGAAGCCGCATTTAGCCAATTAAGTGCTGAACGCAGCTTCGCCAGCCTGAGTTTGCGTGAAGTGGCGCGTGAAGCGGGCATTGCTCCCACCTCTTTTTACCGGCATTTTCGCGACGTAGACGAACTCGGTCTGACCATGGTTGATGAGAGCGGTTTAATGCTACGCCAACTCATGCGCCAGGCGCGTCAGCGTATCGCCAAAGGCGGGAGTGTGATCCGCACCTCGGTCTCCACATTTATGGAGTTCATCGGTAATAATCCTAACGCCTTCCGGTTATTATTGCGGGAACGCTCCGGCACCTCCGCTGCGTTTCGTGCCGCCGTTGCGCGTGAAATTCAGCACTTCATTGCGGAACTTGCGGACTATCTGGAACTCGAAAACCATATGCCGCGTGCGTTTACTGAAGCGCAAGCCGAAGCCATGGTGACGATTGTCTTCAGTGCGGGTGCCGAGGCGTTGGACGTCGGCGTCGAACAACGTCGGCAATTAGAAGAGCGACTGGTACTGCAACTGCGAATGATTTCGAAAGGGGCTTATTACTGGTATCGCCGTGAACAAGAGAAAACCGCAATTATTCCGGGAAATGTGAAGGACGAGTAATGAAACAAGCAAATCAAGATAGAGGTACGCTGCTGCTGGCGCTGGTGGCTGGCTTATCGATTAATGGTACTTTCGCAGCGCTGTTTAGCTCCATTGTGCCATTTTCTGTATTCCCCATTATTTCCCTGGTGCTGACAGTTTACTGCCTGCATCAACGTTATCTTAATCGCACTATGCCGGTAGGCTTGCCGGGTCTGGCTGCTGCTTGTTTTATTCTCGGCGTACTGCTGTACAGCACGGTAGTTCGTGCGGAATATCCGGATATCGGCTCTAACTTCTTCCCGGCAGTACTGTCCGTCATTATGGTGTTCTGGATTGGCGCGAAGATGCGTAACCGTAAGCAGGAAGTTGCTGAGTAATCGGTATCATGCCGGATGCTGGCGCATCCGGCATAGATTTTACTTCGCGGTCAGTAGTACGCCGCACTCCATATGGTGCGTGTAGGGGAACTGATCAAACAGAGCCAGACGTTCAACCTTGTGCGTCTGGCTTAATGTTTCCAGATTCTTGCATAACGTTTCCGGATTGCAGGAGATATACAGAATACGTGGATACGCCTGCACCATTTTCTCGGTTTCACTGTCCAGACCGCTGCGCGGTGGGTCGACAAAAATGGTTTCGCACTGATAACTCTTTAAATCGATCCCTTGCAGGCGATTAAACTCGCGCACACCATTCATCGCCTGAGTAAATTCTTCTGCCGCCATACGAATAATTTGGACGTTATCAATATGGTTAGCGGCAATGTTGTATTGCGCGGCAGCGACCGAAGGCTTGGCGATTTCGGTGGCTAATACCCGATCAAAATTGCGCGCCAGGGCTAATGAGAAGTTACCGTTGCCGCAGTACAGCTCCAGTAAATCGCCTTTTGAGCCTTTGGTGACGTCCAGCGCCCATTCCAGCATCTGAATATTCATCGCCGCGTTCGGCTGGGTAAAGCTGTTTTCTACCTGACGGTAGATCATCTCTTTCCCTGCGACCGGCAGACGTTCGTCGATGTAATCTTGATCCAGCGCGATTTTGGTTTTCGTTGCCCGACCAATCAGATGCACATTCAGATTCTGCGCGCGCAGTGCATCACGCAGGGCTTCCGCCTGCTGACGCCATTCGTCATCCAGCTTTTTATGGTACAGCAGGGAAACGACCGCCTGATTGCTCAGCGTGGTGAGGTAATCAATCTGGAATAGCTTGTGGCGCAGAACGGGATTATTACGCACACCCGCAATCATCGCCGTCATCAACTGGTTGATAAGTTCACTGGCGGCGGGGAAGCTATCCACGCGGATACGGCTTTTGGTTTGTTGATCGAAAATGATGTGGTACAGGTCATCGCCATCGTGCCAGATGCGGAACTCCGCACGCATCCGGTAATGACTGACCGGCGAGCGAAACACTTCCGGAACCAGGTCAGAAAACGGCGCCATCATACTTTGCAAACGTACCACTTTTTCGGCTAACTGCGCTTCATACTGTTCTGTTGGAAGGTGTTCGGGGGTCATGATGTATCCTGAAAATGAAATGTACGCGGCGATTGTAGGGATTGCTCATCAGATGTCCAGATCTTGATGTATTCCTATTTGTGAGCTACGTCTGGACAGCAACTTGTTACAACCTGTAGCATCCACTCGCCGGTCCTGTGAGTTAATAGGGAATCCAGTGCAAATCTGGAGCTGACGCGCAGCGGTAAGGAAAGGTGCGATGATTGCGTTATGCGGACACTGCCATCCGGTGGGAAGTCATCATCTCTTAGTATTTTATATACCCCTCCAAGCCCGAAGACCTGCCGGCTAACGTCGCATCTGGTTCTCATCATCGCGTAATATTGATGAAGCCTGCGGCATCCTTCTTCTATTGTGGATGCTTTATAATGATTAAAAAAGCTTCGCTGCTGACGGCGTGTTCCGTCACGGCATTTTCCGCTTGGGCACAGGATACCAGCCCGGATACTCTCGTCGTTACTGCTAACCGTTTTGAACAGCCGCGCAGCACTGTGCTTGCACCAACCACCGTTGTGACGCGTCAGGATATCGACCGCTGGCAGTCGACCTCGGTCAATGATGTGCTGCGCCGTCTTCCGGGTGTCGATATCACCCAAAACGGCGGTTCAGGTCAACTCTCTTCTATTTTTATTCGCGGTACAAATGCCAGTCATGTGTTGGTGTTAATTGATGGCGTACGCCTGAATCTGGCGGGGGTGAGTGGTTCTGCCGACCTTAGCCAGTTCCCTATTGCGCTTGTCCAGCGTGTTGAATATATCCGTGGGCCGCGCTCCGCTGTTTATGGTTCCGATGCAATAGGTGGGGTCGTGAATATCATCACGACGCGCGATCAACCCGGAACGGAAATTTCAGCAGGGTGGGGAAGCAATAGCTATCAGAACTATGATGTTTCTACACAGCAACTACTGGGAGATAAGACACGGGTAACGCTGTTGGGCGATTATGCCCATACTCATGGTTATGATGTTGTTGCCTATGGTAATACCGGAACGCAAGCGCAGACAGATAACGATGGTTTTTTAAGTAAAACGCTTTATGGTGCGCTGGAGCATAACTTTACTGATGTCTGGAGCGGCTTTGTGCGCGGCTATGGCTATGATAATCGTACCAATTATGACGCATATTATTCTCCCGGCTCGCCACTGGTCGATACCCGTAAACTCTATAGCCAAAGTTGGGACGCCGGGCTGCGCTATAACGGCGAACTGATTAAATCACAACTCATTACCAGCTATAGCCATAGCAAAGATTACAACTACGATCCCCATTATGGTCGTTATGATTCGTCGGCGACGCTCGATGAGATGAAGCAATACACCGTCCAGTGGGCAAACAATGTCATCGTTGGTCACGGTAGTATTGGTGCGGGTGTTGACTGGCAGAAACAGACTACAACGCCGGGTACAGGTTATGTAGAGGATGGATATGATCAACGTAATACAGGCATCTATCTGACTGGGCTGCAACAAGTCGGTGATTTTACCTTTGAAGGCGCAGCACGCAGCGACGATAACTCACAGTTTGGTCGTCATGGAACCTGGCAAACCAGCGCCGGTTGGGAATTTATCGAAGGTTATCGCTTCATTGCTTCCTACGGGACATCTTATAAGGCACCAAATCTTGGACAACTGTATGGCTTCTACGGAAATCCGAATCTGGACCCGGAGAAAAGCAAACAGTGGGAAGGCGCGTTTGAAGGCTTAACCGCTGGGGTGAACTGGCGTATTTCTGGATATCGTAACGATGTCAGTGACTTGATCGATTACGATGATCACACCCTGAAATACTATAACGAAGGGAAAGCGCGAATTAAGGGCGTCGAGGCGACCGCCAATTTTGATACCGGACCACTGACGCATACTGTGAGTTATGATTATGTCGATGCGCGCAATGCAATTACCGACACGCCGTTGTTACGCCGTGCTAAACAGCAGGTGAAATACCAGCTCGACTGGCAGTTGTATGACTTCGACTGGGGTATTACTTATCAGTATTTAGGCACTCGCTATGATAAGGATTACTCCTCCTGGCCGTATCAAACCGTGAAAATGGGCGGTGTGAGCTTGTGGGATCTTGCGGTTGCGTATCCGGTCACCTCTCACCTGACAGTTCGTGGTAAAATAGCCAACCTGTTCGACAAAGATTATGAGACAGTCTATGGCTACCAAACTGCAGGACGGGAATACACCTTGTCTGGCAGCTACACCTTCTGAACCACGTCCCACCGTGCTGGTGTTTGACTCCGGCGTCGGTGGGTTGTCGGTCTATGACGAGATCCGGCATCTCTTACCGGATCTCCATTACATTTATGCTTTCGATAACGTCGCTTTCCCGTATGGCGAAAAAAGCGAAGAGTTTATTGTTGAGCGAGTGGTGGCAATTGTCACCGCAGTGCAAGAACGCTATCCCCTTGCGCTGGCAGTGGTCGCTTGCAACACCGCCAGTACCGTTTCACTTCCTGCATTACGCGAAAAGTTCGACTTCCCGGTTGTTGGTGTCGTGCCGGCGATTAAGCCAGCGGCACGTCTGACAGCTAATGGCATTGTCGGATTACTGGCAACCCGCGGAACAGTTAAACGTTCTTATACTCATGAGCTGATCGCGCGTTTCGCTAATGAATGCCAGATAGAAATGCTGGGCTCGGCAGAGATGGTTGAGTTGGCTGAAGCGAAGCTGCATGGCGAAGAGATTTCTCTGGATGCACTAAAACGTATCCTACGCCCGTGGTTAAGAATGAAAGAGCCGCCAGATACCGTTGTACTGGGGTGTACCCATTTCCCTCTACTACAAGAAGAACTGTTACAGGTACTGCCAGAGGGAACACGGCTGGTGGATTCAGGCGCTGCGATTGCTCGCCGAACGGCCTGGTTGTTAGAACATGAAGCCCCGGATGCAAAATCCGCCGATGCGAATATTGCCTTTTGCATGGACATGACGCCAGAAGCTGAACAGTTATTACCCGTTTTACAGCGTTACGGCTTCAAAACGCTCGAAAAACTGGCAGTTTCAGACTGATTTGGTTGAATGTTGCGCATTCGGAAAATTATTTTAAATTTCCTCTTGTCAGGCCGGAATAACTCCCTATAATGCGCCACCACTGACACGGAACAACGGCAAACACGCCGCCGGGTCAGCGGGGTTCTCCTGAGAATCTCGACAGAGAAAAGCAAAAAAAATGCTTGACTCTGTAGCGGGAAAGCGTATTATGCACACCCCGCGCCGCTGAGAAAAAGCGAAGCGGCACTGCTCTTTAACAATTTATCAGACAATCTGTGTGGGCACTCGAAGATACGGATT
>NZ_JABWMS020000252.1:0-403 GCF_013369155.2 Escherichia sp. 94.0001
CGGATGCATACGCCGGGTTCAACGAGCTGTACCGGGATGGCCGGATAACGGAAGCTGCCTGCTGGGCTCATGCCCGCCGAAAGATCCACGATGTGCACGTCCGCATCCCGTCAGCACTGACGGAAGAAGCCCTGGAGCAGATCGGTCAGTTGTACGCCATAGAGGCGGATATAAGGGGAATGCCGGCAGAGCAGCGGCTTGCTGAACGTCAGCGAAAAACGAAACCGCTGTTGAAATCCCTGGAAAGCTGGTTGCGTGAAAAGATGAAGACCCTGTCGCGACACTCAGAGTTGGCGAAGGCGTTCGCGTACGCACTTAACCAGTGGCCGGCACTGACGTACTATGCGAACGATGGCTGGGTGGAAATCGACAACAACATCGCTGAAAATGCCCTGCGGGCGGT
>NZ_JABWMS020000253.1:0-402 GCF_013369155.2 Escherichia sp. 94.0001
CCTGCCACAGATACCAGGCCTCTGCCGAAGGCTCCCGCAGCACCACGCTGACATTTCTCCATTCCGGCACCTTCACCGTTTTATGACGGAACCCCGACAGTCTGGCCAGCGCCAGTGTTTTCAGATCTTTTGCCATAAGCCTTATCCGCCCGCACCATTAACCGTTACTGTACACGCATCAGAGGTAATGCTCTGCGGCTGTTCTGCAGAATCCGTTACCTCGCAGGTATAAGCCCCCTTATCACCTGACTGCGTATTGGCTTTACTGAAAGTGTCAGTAGTCTGTCCCTCTACCGGCTGACCATCCTTCTTCCAGGCGTGTTTATAAGGCGGCGTTCCCCCGTTGACACTGACTGACATTGTCAGCAGCGCACCGGTATTCACGGTAAGTGTCTTCTCCAG
>NZ_JABWMS020000254.1:0-397 GCF_013369155.2 Escherichia sp. 94.0001
ATATTGCAGATGAGATAGAGCAAGTAATCGATAAAGGAAGCAAAGTTCAATTGGAGGTATATAATTTATTATCCGAAGAAAAGATATTTGAACATAAAATTATGAATAATTGGACAAGGAGCATAAAAAATATATTGACGACATATTTGTTTATGTCATCAGGAGCGGTGACAGCCAGAAATGTTCAAACCTTTTCTCCAACAATAAATAATGAGTCAAGGATTCGATTGCCGAGAGCATTGCCAGTAGGCCATCCATATCCTGAGGAACATAAGGCTTCTGGTTTCTCCCCTTTTATGATGGGGGGGCTGAGTGGTGATATTCTTCCGGAAATTTTAACGGGGAATGGACCATCTATATTTTTTAACGGAAAACATAATAACCAACATGATGGAGC
>NZ_JABWMS020000255.1:0-384 GCF_013369155.2 Escherichia sp. 94.0001
TGGTTTCCACCAGTGCCTGCACACCGAAGGTAAAGCGCAGACGGTCGATGTTTGCCGACGTAATGGTGCGGGTGATCGGCGTGTCATATTTCACTTCCGTACCCAGCACCGTCTCGGAGCCGGAGGATTCAAACCCCTCCGGCGGTGTCTGCTCCTGCTCACCGGCACGGAACACCACCGTGACACCGGAGATGTTGGTATTCCCCTCAGTGTCCAGCACCGGCGTACTGTTCAGCAGCACGCTTTTTAATCCATCCACCGGACCTTCAACCGGCCCTTCGCTGATGGCATCAATCACACTCAGCAGCTGCGTGGATTTCAGGTTATCTTTCGCTTCGCGCGGGGTATGCCCCTTACTGCTGCCTTTACCCATTCCTCACGCTC
>NZ_JABWMS020000256.1:0-381 GCF_013369155.2 Escherichia sp. 94.0001
AACTGCATATTGCCCCGTCAACGTATTACCACTGTCAGCAACAGCGACATCATCCTGATAAACGCAGTGCCCGTGCTCAGCGCGATGACTGGCTGAAGAGAGAGATACAGCGCGTATACGATGAAAATCATCAGGTGTACGGTGTGCGTAAAGTCTGGCGCCAGTTGTTACGCGAAGGTATCAGGGTGGCCAGATGTACAGTGGCGCGCCTCATGGCGGTTATGGGACTTGCCGGTGTTCTCCGGGGTAAAAAGGTCCGTACTACCGTCAGCCGGAAAGCCGTTTCCGCAGGCGACCGCGTAAACCGTCAGTTCGTGGCAGAACGTCCTGACCAGCTGTGGGTGGCTGATTTTACTTACGTCAGCACATGGCAGGGCTTCG
>NZ_JABWMS020000257.1:0-381 GCF_013369155.2 Escherichia sp. 94.0001
TTTATGCCTGCCGCCCGATAACCACCACCTTCCCGTCACCGCCTTCATCACGGGTGCTGATGTCCTGGGAGATTCGCCGTGAGCCAACCAGCATTTCACCGTAAGGCACCGGCATCGGGTTCCCCTGAGCAATCATGTTGTCCAGTGAGGAAAAATACGTGTTCTGTCTGCCGTTATCCGTTGCGCGGTAATCCGGTGTTTTTGCCTTCGGTGCCAGCATCTGGGCCACACCGCCCAGAATCATGCTGGCCCCCAGTGAAAACAGCATCGTGGTGGCAGAAAAACCGCCGGCACTCAGCGCTGCACCCCAGGCTGCCATCGATGCTCCGGCCGTGAAGAAAGAGCCCACGATGGCTGCCGCCCCCAGCACAATCTGCAGTC
>NZ_JABWMS020000258.1:0-379 GCF_013369155.2 Escherichia sp. 94.0001
TTTCAGGATTTTGAATTTATTCAATTTTTTCCTTTCTCCAAAATCTCTCCAAAACGTTTCCCCAAAACTAGGCCACGCATTTTACAACACTTTTTTCCTGAGATGGTGACGGATATTCCATATGGCATTTGTCAAATAACCAACTTAACCCATTCCTGACCTCGAGTATCGTTATAGCGATCGGTGGTTGCCTGGACTTTATGTCCTAGTAATGTTTTTGTATCGATACCCTGTGCACGGTACAGTCGTTCTGATAGAGAGCGTTGTTCATGAAATGTGGGCGGTGTTTTTCCTGCTGGTGGAATTATTCCAGCCAGATCCCGCGCTTTGGCAAAGTAGTCGCTCAGGTTGTCTTTACTCATCGGCTTTGGTTGTTTCT
>NZ_JABWMS020000026.1:0-57092 GCF_013369155.2 Escherichia sp. 94.0001
CGAACGCATCCGTCACCCTCACCCGCAGCGTGTTCGCCATTGCGCCGTCAGCCACGGCGTTATCCTGCGTCACCTCCAGACTCGCGATCTGCGCCGTCCTGACATCGGCGATAAACGTCACATCCCGGCTCTGGCTGCTGCTGTTAATGCTGGCAGTGACCGCACTGATTCCGGCGGTCTGGCTGGTGACAGAGATCTCCGCCGTGCCGTCCGGCTGTGTGGTGACCGTCGGAGCAACCGTTGCGCCGTTGTCCGCCAACACGCTGACCGTCTGCCCGCCCAGCGCATTACCGAACGCATCGGTGACCCTCGCCCGTAGCATATTCGCCATTGCACCGTCTGCCGCTGAGCCGTCTTGCGTCACCACCAGCTCCGCGACCTGCGCCGTGCTAACATCAGCAACAAAGTTCACCGTTTTACTATCGCTGCTTTGATTGACCTTAGCCTCAACAGTGCTGGCATCCGCTACGGTACTGCTCAGATCAACCTCTGCCATGCCATGCGCATCCGTCCTGATATCTGCGCTCTGCCTTGCATTGGCAAATACAGCCGCCCCTTTCGTCACCGTAAAGGTGACAGTCTGCTCTGGCAGCACATTGCCAAACTGATCTTCCACCCGAACATTCACCGTATGTTGATCGCTACCATTGGCCAGCACATCCTGGCTACCCGTTGTCACTTGCATCGCGACGATTTGTGCGCTGGCGGCATCGCCACTAATACTGTAAACATTTGAAGTCAGGGCGCTCGCCCAGCCGGACATCTGTAGCTGTGCTTTTAAACCGGTGCCAGGAAGTAAAGCGGTATACGTTGCGGTATAAATGCCTTTTTGATCTTCATTCCAGGTAATGCTTTCCGCTTTTGTATTTGGCAGCTGGATAGCCTGGCTGATAGCGTCTCGTTGCCCCCCGACCAGGTTTTCATAGCTATCCTTGAGCGTTACCGTAACTTTAATCGCACCGCCTGCGGTATAGGTCGTTTTGTCGGTAACGATAGAGGAATAAGCCAGCACAGCTCCGCTTTCGCGGATGACATACGCATCGGATTGCTGCGCGCTACTCCATGTCGATAGTTTCAGCGTGGCGTAATGGCGATCGCCAGCAATCTTCGCGGTTCGGGTGGTGGTGTAAACGCCATCAGACTCTTCGCTCCAGTTACCCGTTTCATTTTTATCTGTACCGCTCACCTCGACCACACCGCTACCCGCCAGCAGCGAAGCCATCCCTTTCACCAGGTTTTTCTGCTCATCCATAAGGGTAACTGACACTTTTATCTTGCCACCCGCGGTGTATGACACATCGTCCGTCTTGATGGTGGAGGTCAGCTGCGAGATATCGCCAGTAATAAAGCTCACTTCCACAGACTGACTACTGCCATTGATCTCGGCCTTGATAAGACTGTTTACCGCCTGGTCACTGGCAAGGTTAACGCTGGCAATCCCGTCTTTATCTGTCGTCACAATACCGCCATTTGGATCGGCAAAAACCGCCGCACCATTCACGACCGTGAAGGTAACATTTTGTCCCTGCAGTAAATTTTGATGCACGTCCCTGACCGTCACAGCGACGGTATTGTGATCGCGTCTGGCGACTGCGTTATTCGCGGTGATCTGCATCGCTGCGATTTTGGCGGTATCTTTATCACCCGCAATACTGAACGCATCCGAATGCTTGGTTTGCCAGCCGGGCATCGTCAGCTGGGCCGTTAATTTGTCGCCAATGAGATGGGCCGTATAGTTTGCTTTGTAAACTCCCTCACTTTCTTCCGTCCAGGCACTAACAGCATCAGTCTTCGTGTTGTCTACTTTAACAGCCTGTTTAAGAAGTTCTTTTCTTCCGGTAACCCCGTTGCCATTCTCATCTTTCAGGGTCACTTTTACGCCTATCGGCTTACCCGCGACGTAATTATTCTGGTCTGTTTCAATCATGGAGTCCGCTCGGGATGCCATATTAGCCACAATGGCAATCAGCGCTGGTGTTTTAGCAACATCGTCGCCGTTAAATTGTGGCATCAGCGACAACGCGCCTGACGTCTTCCCGGAGGTAACTAACTGGGTATAGGTTCCGTTACCGTTGTCTTTCCATTCGCTTAGGGCGAAATCTTGCAAACCTTTCGCATGGGTTTTTAATGTCATACCCGGGATAGGCTTGCCGCTGGAATCTCGCGCGGTATAGGTCAGCGTTGAGATTGATTTTCCATCCGCAAGCAGGATTTGTAGATCGACAGAAAGCGTTGAATCAGCGAGGCTTAGTGTGGGTTTTTCTACAACCACCATACTTTCTTCACGCCGGGAGAAATTCCCTTTCGAATCTTCCGCTATAACTGTTATTGGGTAAGTGTTGTCGGTTTCAGGCATTACCGTAAATCGGTAGGGTGGAATAGTGACCTGAATATCCTTGCCGGAAACAGCAACTTTCCCGCCCGCAGATTGCAAGGAAGCGGCTTCGATGTCATAACCTTTCAGCGCGTATTTGGTTTGTAAGGAAGAAACCAGCGATTTAACCTCGCCCGGCTTGCCTTTCAGCGGATCGGTCAGCGTCAGCCGCACCAGTTCTTTCTTGCGATATTCAAGGACAATATTGTTATTACGATCGACCAGGTCATAGCGACTGCCTACAAGGCTACGCCGTGCTGCTACTTCAGCCGGATCGAGCTGTTTTTGCAGTGATTGACCGGGTTGCAGCGTCAGCTCCATACCAATTCGGGTGTCGTTTTCTCCCTGTTTGCCCTGCCGTTGCTCGGCACTAAAGGAGATCAGGGGAACGGGGGTGTAACTCAATCCTGCGGTAATCGCGTGAGGATCATTTTGTCGCTCATCTTTACCAAATAGCGCCACTTCATCGCCGTAATATTGTTCATAGACTAACTTACCGCCCAACTGCGGCCAGGCCGGTAACCAGCCTTCGGCGCGAAGATCCCACCCGTTCGCCGGACGTGCTTCATAGTCATTGTCGAGTTCCGGTGCACTACGCCAGTTACTGAGGCGCAGATAACCGTTGCCGCTCAGTTTCAGGTAATCGCGCCAGTATTCAACGCCCATCCCGGTTCGGGTGTGATAGCGGGTCAGGTCATGATCGATAAACAGGTTTATGCCAGACATCCAGCTCGATGTGAAATAACGCCAGCCGATACCGTGGTTGGTTTGAGTGCGATCATCCGTACGGTGAAGTGTGTGCTGGCTGAAGACCAGGTTATCCGGCGTTTCGTACCACGGATGGAGAAATTCAAATGACGAGCTTTTAAGGCTGAAATCTTCATCAACACCAAGAGATACCCGGGCAGTTCCCCAACGACTGAGCCAGTCCGTCGCCTGCGCAGACACAGAAGAAGCCACCCAGCCACGCGCCATACTCGCAGCCTGTTCGCTGTCCATATCGCGCGCTAAAAGTGTCCCACTTTGTTGCGCCACTTCCGCGACCTGCATTTGTGGATCTTTACCGTCGCGCTCCATCTGCATTGCTTTCAGAGTGCGCGCTTCAGGGCTGTTACTGTTGATGAGTGGTACATCTATCTCATCGCCCTGACGCACATTGTCAAAGCCACGCGCAAAGGTACGGAACTGATTCAGGCGACGTAATTCATCCATGGTGATACCAAAGCGTGTCGCGACCGATTGTGCCGTTTCCAATGCCCCCAGGGTGTATGGGATAGTTTTAACATTCGGCAGGATCTGTGACGCGGCGGTATCCGCACGAGCATGGTTAATATATGTAGGGGCAGCAGCCATAACAGGGAAAATAGTTTGTGTTATCAGGCAAATACCGGCGGTCAGACGACGTAAACGATCCCCCAATCCACATATGGTTTTATCACCCCGACGATCGCCATTCCCATGCGCTTTCCCTGCCATTTGTCATCCCTGTCGCTATGCGTTCAGATTAAATGACTTTTCTTTAACATGAGGGAAAATGATGATTCATGATGAGTAAATGATGAATGCTGGTAGAAGAATGGAAATAACAACAAGATAAGAACAATGCCCGATCAATTGTTATCAGAGGGAAGAACAGGAGAGTGTTCCCACCACAGCAGTAACCCCTCCTGTAAATACGTTACTTCATTTTCACCTTTGCGGTGACTAACAGCGCGGTAAGCAACATCAATGTGCCGGACAACATCAGCGGCGAAGTCAGACCAATGTTATCCAACGCATAACCGCCGATTGCCGCACCGCAGGTATTGGCAAGCTGAATAACGGCCACCTGAATAGACCCAGCCTTTTCTGCCTGATCGGCTAGTGAGCGAGTGATCCACGTTGACCAGCCAACGGGAATTAAAGCAAAAGTCAGCCCCCAGATAATCGCAACGCCGGTCGCCACGATTTTATCGCTTCCCCACAACGTCAGCACCAACGCACTCAGAGCCAGTATTAACGGCGCACCTGCTAAGGCCAGTTTTACCGAATGTTTAAGAATGAACGACGAAAGCGACGTGCCGATAAAGCTGGCGATACCAAAACTCAACAGCACCAGCGTTAAGCCATCCACGCCGAATCCTGCGAGATTCATATACACTGGACGAATATACGTGAAGAAAGCAAACTGCCCGGCGAAAGACATGAAGATGGCGATCATCCCGGCCATCACGCCCGGACGCTGTAATAAGCGGAAAGTATTTTGCTTCTGATGCGAGGGTTCGCCAGGCAGCGAAGGCAATGATTTGATAATCCAGATAATACACAGCACGCCCATCACCGCCGCCGCATTAAAGACATTGCGCCAACCGATAAGCTCACCTAAAAAGCTGCCCAACGGTGCGGCTATCACCAGCGCAATAGAAACCGCGCCGAAAATCACCGACAGCGCCTTCGGCACCGTACGCGCTGGTACCAGACGCATGGTCAGCGACGCCGACATCGCCCAGAACCCGCCGAGTGCCAACCCCAGACAGGCACGACCGATTAAAAGCAAACTGAATGAGTTGGCAAAGGAAACCAGCAAGCAGGAGAGCGTCAGCAAAACGGCAAACAAAATAACAACGTAGCGGCGGTCAGTGGCCTGAATTGTCTGGGTAATAAACAAACTGGCAAACATTGCCACAAAGGCGGTCACGGTCACCGATTGCCCGGCAACCCCTTCCGAAATACCTAAATCCTGGGCCATTGGCGTCAACAAACTGACGGGCAAAAACTCAACGATAATCAGGCAGGCGACGCAAAACGCTACCGAGAAAACGGCGGACCAGTTCGGTCGGATGATGGCATCCGCGCCGCGGTTTTCGGCAATAAATTCACTCATGGTGTTACCCGTGGCATGTTTCAGAGGAAAAGCCGACCACTTTAACATTGAAATGTGTGACACATTTAACGTTTTTGCAACTTTTACGGTGTTGTGGGAAAAGTTCGAGGCTGCTCGAAGAAATAAAAATCATAGGGCAAGCTGATATGCATTTTCGCGATTGGGTTGGGAATAAGGGATAAAGTATTGCACTTGGTGATATACTTTAATAACAGGACCTCAACGATATGCGCGTGTTTAAAACCAAATGGTTTGCAAGGGAAGCCAGGTCTCATGCAATAACAGATGAAGAGTTGTGCCGGGCCATTTTAGAAACGGAGCAAGGTAAAGCTGATGCACTTGGTGGTGGCGTTTTTAAAAAGCGCCTTCACCAAAATCGTGAGCGTGCAATTATTCTGGCAAAAGGGGGAAGCAATTGGTTTTACACGTTTTTATATGCAAAACAGGATATGTCGAACATCAATAGTCAGGAACTGGCTGGGTTTCGTGAACTTGCAAAGCATTATGCCTTCCTGACGAAAGCCCAACTAACAGCAATGATTAACACTAAAGAACTGACAGAGATCTGCTATGACTGCAAAAACTAAATTTAAAAGTCCTGCATTTGAGGCTATTCACAGCGCAGCTGCTGGATTGTCCAGCGTCGATGCTATTTCTGCCGAAACGATGCGTACTTTTGACAAAGCCTGCCTGACCAGCGTGCAAGACTTACAACCTGTTGAGATAAAAGCACTGCGGGAAAAATTAAAAGTGAGTCAGCCCGTCTTCGCTCACTATCTCAATACCAGCGTTTCAACTGTACAAAAATGGGAAAGTGGCGCTAAACGCCCCAATGGCATTTCATTAAAACTGCTCAGCATTGTGCAAAAACACGGGCTGGAGGTGCTGCTGTAAATAGAACGTAGATAATGCGTTCACCTACTGTCAGTTCCGATGCCGGATGCGGCGTGCACGCCTTATCCACCCACCAGCTCAGGCGCGGTCTGTAGGCTAATAAGACGAAACGGTTTTAATGCAGCCAGTGAACGCCCTCAGCAGGCTGAAAGAATGCGTTATAGCGCATCTGAAAAGCATTAATATCCTGCATTTCAGGTTCGGTTTCGCGCAGAAAACCCAGCGCCAGCCTGACCTGAGCATCGGTAATCGGCGCGGCGAGGCGAGCTTTTTGTAAAATCCGATGCCATTGCAGCAGGTTCTGTTCGCTTCCATCGACAATGACAATTTGCCAGATGAGCAACACCTGCGCGGCGTTTTGCAGGTGCGACTCATCCGGGCGATGCAAATAACGTAAAAATTCCTCACCGGCTGACTTTCCCATTTGATCGACCATCGACTCCACGGGTACGACATCAATATTCAGCCGATCGCTGAGACGGCGAATCGCCTTTCTGGCCCCGGATGTCAGCACCCGAAAACCAATTACAAACACCACCGCCAGCGTAGCGAGCATTATCCAGATCATGAGTTCTCCTGCGTAATCAGAACTCATGATATCTGGAAACCCTCGCCAGTTACTAATCCACCAAAATAATCTTCAGAGCAAACAGAGCTGCAACCACCACCACACACAGGTTCAGATCGCGCCAGCGCCCGGTGCACACCTTCATGATGCAGTACGACATAAAGCCAAGCGCAATCCCTTCGGTGATCGAGAAAGTAAAGGGCATCATCACCGTAGTAATAAATGCAGGTACTGATTCGGTAAAATCATCCCAGTTAACGCGCGCCAGGCTTGAGGTCATCAGCACGCCAACAAAGATTAACGCTCCGGCGGTGGCGTAGGGAGGGACCATCGCCACCAGCGGCGAGAAAAACATAACCAACAGAAACATAATGCCGACCACGACCGCAGTCAGCCCCGTTCGACCACCAACTGCCACACCAGAAGTACTTTCAATATAGGCGGTAACAGACGAGGTGCCGATAAACGCGCCCGCCACCGAACTGACGCTATCAACATACAGCGCCTTATTCATATTAGGGAATTTACCGTTACTATCTATTAAGCCAGCTTTATCAGTCACACCAATTAATGTTCCTGATGAATCAAATAGGTTGATCAGCATAAAGGAGAAAATGATACCAGCGAGTTCAAGTGATAATGCGCCACTCAAATCCACTTCACCAATGACGCCGCTAATATCAGGCGGAATGGAATAGACGCCGCTAAAATGAACATCACCGAAAAATAATCCACAGCAAGACGTCACCACAATAGAGACCAGCACCGCGGCATGAAAATGACGAGATGACAACACGGTTATAATAAAAAACCCTAATATACCTAACAACACACCGTGAGAACTTAAATCACCAATCATCACCAGGGTGTCTTTATTGGCGACAATAACACCAGTATTTTTTAACCCCATTAAGGCGATAAATAATCCGATTCCGCTAGTGATACCAATACGTAAACTTAATGGAATGTTGGAGATCATCCAGTACCGGATGCGAAACAGCGTGAGCAAAAATAGCCCAATTGCGCCCCAGAATATTGCGCCCATCCCAGTCTGCCAGGAGATGCCCATCGCCCCCACGACCACAAACGCAAAGAAGGCGTTCAGCCCCATTGCCGGAGCCAGCGCCACGGGTAAGTTAGCAAATATCCCCATCGCAATACTGCCGATACCGGCAATCAAACAGGTGGTAACAAACACCACTTTCGGGTCCATTTGTGCCGCGCCGAGGATTTGCGGGTTCACAAAAACGATGTACACCATGGTTAAAAAAGTGGTCATCCCCGCAATCAATTCTGTGCGGACGGTGGTCCCATGTTGAGGTAGTTTAAATAATCGCGAAAGCGTCCCTGATTCATTACTCACGTAATCGATATTGTCATTATTCATTTTTTTGTCCATTGGAGGAGATTTAATCCCTTGCTTTTGTAAAACAAATGACAACAACGGTTCAGTGATAATTATCACATTTCAATTGCGCATTAATGGATATTCTTTAATAATCTCGCGACGTTTCTTTATGATAAATAATAATCAAATTGATAAAATCAAAATGAGAAAAATATGAATAATTCCATTAACCATAAATTTCATCACATTAGCCGGGTTGAATACCAGGATTTGTTAGCCGTTTCCCGTGGCGACGCTGTTGCCGATTATATTATTGATAATGTCTCTATTCTCGATCTGATCAATGGCGGAGAAATTTCCGGGCCAATTGTGATTAAAGGACGTCACATTGCCGGTGTTGGCGCAGAATATGCTGACGCTCCGGCTTTGCAGCGGATTGATGCACGCGGCGCAACGGCGGTGCCAGGGTTTATTGATGCTCACCTGCATATTGAATCCAGCATGATGACGCCGGTTACTTTTGAAACCGCCACCCTGCCGCGCGGCCTGACGACCGTTATTTGCGACCCCCATGAAATCGTCAACGTGATGGGCGAAGCCGGATTCGCCTAGTTTGCCCGCTGTGCCGAACAGGCAAGGCAAAACCAGTATTTGCAGGTCAGTTCTTGCGTACCTGCCCTGGAAGGCTGCGATGTTAACGGTGCCAGTTTTACCCTTGAACAGATGCTCGCCTGGCGTGACCATCCGCAGGTTACCGGCCTTGCTGAAATGATGGATTACCCTGGCGTAATTAGCGGGCAGAATGCGCTGCTCGATAAACTGGATGCATTTCGCCACCTGACGCTGGACGGTCACTGCCCGGGTTTGGGCGGTAAAGAACTTAATGCCTATATTGCTGCGGGTATTGAAAACTGCCACGAAAGTTATCTGCTGGAAGAAGGTCGCCGGAAGTTACAACTCGGCATGTCGTTGATGATCCGCGAAGGGTCCGCTGCCCGCAATCTCAACGCGCTGGCACCATTGATCAACGAATTTAACAGCCCGCAATGTATGCTCTGCACCGATGACCGTAACCCGTGGGAGATCGCCCATGAAGGACATATCGATGCCTTAATTCGTCGCCTGATCGAACAACACAATGTGCCGCTGCATGTGGCATATCGCGTCGCCAGCTGGTCGACAGCACGCCATTTTGGTCTGAATCATCTCGGCTTACTGGCACCCGGCAAGCAGGCGGATATCGTCCTGTTGAGCGATGCGCGTAAGGTCACGGTGCAGCAGGTACTGGTGAAAGGCGAACCGATTGACGCACAAACCTTACAAGCGGAAGAGTCAGCGAGACTGGCACAATCCGCTCCGCCGTATGGCAATACCATTGCCCGTCAGCCAGTTTCCGCCAGCGACTTTGCCCTGCAATTTACGCCTGGAAAACGCTATCGGGTCATTGACGTCATCCATAACGAATTGATTACGCACTCCCGCTCCAGCGTCTACAGCGAAAATGGTTTTGATCGCGATAATGTGTGCTTTATTGCCGTACTTGAGCGTTACGGGAAAAGACTGGCTCCAGCCTGTGGTTTGCTCGGCGGCTTTGGCCTGAATGAAGGCGCGCTGGCTGCGACGGTCAGCCATGACAGCCATAATATTGTGGTGATCGGTCGTAGTGCTGAAGAGATGGCGCTGGCGGTCAATCAGGTGATTCAGGATGGCGGCGGACTATGCGTAGTACGTAACGGTCAGGTACAGAGCCATCTGCCGTTGCCCATTGCCGGGCTGATGAGCACCGACACGGCGCAGTCGCTGGCGGAGCAAATTGACGCCTTGAAAGCTGCCGCCCGTGAATGTGGTCCGTTACCGGATGAGCCGTTTATTCAGATGGCGTTTCTTTCCCTGCCAGTTATCCCCGCACTGAAACTGACCAGCCAGGGGCTGTTTGATGGTGAAAAGTTTGCCTTCACCACGCTGGAAGTCACGGAATAATAAAAAAAGCCCGGCGTCATGCCGGGCAAAAGTCACCAGTTACGTTTATGCCACTGTCAACTGCTGAATCTTTTTCTCGCGGCGGATTTTGCGTTCTTCCATCACCGCCACTATCGCCATCAGGCAGATACAACCAATCGCGGCGATATCCAGTGCGGCAAAGGTGCCTGCCCAGCCGGTAAGGCCGAATACCGGCGTACCATCGGCAATCATCCCCAGCCCTAACTTGGCAAAGCTGTCGCCAATCAGGTAAGCGAAGGTGCCTTTAATACCATCGGCAGCGCCAATGGCTTTTTTAGGTACAAAACCAACAGCGGCCACACCAATCAACAATTGCGGGCCAAAGACCAGGAAACCCAACGCAAAGAGAGAAGCCAGATAGATATATTCGTTGCTGGCATGTTGATACACACCGAGCGTGGCGATAATCAGCGCCAGCGCGATGCAGGCCACCAGACCACGGCGACCGTTCGCCAGGTCAGAGAGCCAGCCCCACAACAGCGTACCCACCAGCGCACCAGCTTCAAACAGCGTAAAGCCCTGAATCGCCACCGCTTTAGAGAGTTTCAGTTCCTGGAACGCATACACGGTTGACCACTGGTCGATACCAATACGCACCACATAGAGGAAAATGTTGGCGAAGCACAGCAGCCAGATCACTTTGTTTTTCAGCACATACTCAACAAAGATCTGCCACTTGGTCATATCGGTAGATTCTGTCTCTTTGTCCTCTTCGCTGATCTCTTCGCCGAACAGTTCTTCAGCTTTGCCGAGGCCATAAGATTCCGGGGAGTCGCTGCCGTAACGCAGGCCGATAAAACCGACAATCAGCGCGATAATCGACGGGAAGATAAACATGCCGATGACATGGCCATCGAACAGGTAATTTGCGCCGAACAGCGCCACACCCGCCGCGCCCGCACCGCCAAGGTTGTGAGAAATGTTCCAGAAACCGAGGAACGTCCCGCGCTTACGACGCGGCGTCCATTTGGTGATGGTGGAGTAACTGCACGATCCCCCGGTACTCTGGAAAAAGCCGCTTAAGGCGTAGAAGGCAATCATCAGGAACAGACTAACCGAGCCGCTGCCCATACTGGCACTGAAGCCCAACATACAAATGGCAGACAAGATCAGCATGAACGGCAGGAATTGTTTGGTGTTTTTGCCGTCAGCGTAATAGGAAACCAGTGTTTTACCCACACCATAAGTGATGGAGAAGCCCAGGCCGATCATCCCCAGCTGCGTCATGCTCAAGCCGTAGGTCGAGATCATGTCGTTCTGCGCGATGTTAAAGTTCTTGCGAATCAGGTACATCGTCAGGTAGCCGATAAAGACCACCAGGTAGGATTGCATGAACGGTTTGAACCACATTTTGCGCCGCACTTCGAGCGGAAGATCCAGGGTCGGCTTGCGAACCTGGTTTAAGAAAGCCAGCATGGGTTACTCCTGAAATGAATACCTGCGTGAGGTATGCATTGTAAAAATCAGCAGCAAATCAGGCCTGAGATAGCGTCCAGGCAAAACCTGGAAAATTTCTTAGTTTTGCCGGATATGAAGTGAAAAAGTGAGATGCATCACGCTTCGCGCGGTGTCTGGGCATTCAAAAAGGGCAGTAACAGCAGTGCGGAAATCCCGGCGGCAATGGCGATAACCACAAAAAAACCGCTCCAGTGCCAGGTATCGAGTACTTTCGCCAGCGGCCAACCAGCAAGCGACGCCCCCAGATAAGCAAACAAGCCGACAAACCCCGTTGCCGCCCCTGCCGCCTCCTTGTGGGAACACTCTGCTGCCGCCATGCCGATTAACATCTGCGGGCCAAAGACAAAAAAACCAATGGTGAAGAAGCAAGTTGCCTGCATCACGTAGCTGGCAAATGGCATCAGCCACAGCGAGCCGACGGACAGTAAAATCCCGGCGGCGAAAATTAAATTCATCGGCCCGCGGTTGCCGTTAAAGAGTTTGTCCGAGCCCCAACCCGCTACCAGCGCACCGATAAATCCGCCCATTTCAAACATTGTCACTGCCGTATTCGCCGTGACCAGATCGACGCCCAGCGTCTCGGACATATACAAATTGCCCCAGTCGTTGATCGCCGCCCGGACCACATAGACCAGCACATAGCAAAACGAAAGCAGCCAGATATACGGATTCAGCAACACATATTTGGTGAGGATCTCTTTACGTGTCAGCCCTGCCCCTTCTTGATGTTGAGCGATTTCCAGCGCGTCGTGTCGCCATTCGCCGATCGCTGGTAAACCTAACGCCTGCGGGCGATCGCGCAGCCGCCAGCAGAGAATAATCCCCACGACTATCGCCATACAACCGGCAATCATCATCCCGGCACGCCAGCCGTAATGCAGCGCGCTCGCTGCCATCACAATGGGAATGAGCGCACCGCCAACGTTATGCGCCGTGTTCCATAATGCCCACCAACCCCCGCGCTCGGTACGAGAATACCAGGCCGTTAACAGACGCGCACACACCGGTGAACCCCAGCCCTGGAAAAAGGCGTTCAACACCCAGAGCACGGCAAACGCCCATAGCGACGTCGAGAAGCCAAACAGAATGTTGATGATGCCCGTGGCGATAAGCCCTATCCCCATAAAATAACGGGCATTTGAGCGGTCGCTGACAATGCCGGAGACAAACTTCGACACGCCGTAGGTAATGTAAAACAGGGTCGCTAACAGGCCGATATCGCTACGGCTGAGCACGCCATTAGCAAGGATTTCTGGTACGGCGGCGTTAAAACTTTTCCGCGTGAAGTAAAACAGCGCGTAACCCAGCCAGATGGTCAGCAGAATATGGCGACGCCAGTAACGGTAACGGGCATCAATTTCTTGTTTATCGCTAATCAACGGCGCGTCAGCTGGCGCTTTCAGAAACGGCAACATCATCAAGCCTTAGACATAACGTTGAGGTAGAGAAACACTGACACGCGTGCCGTGCAAACAGGAGATGGTCAAGGTGCCACCCAGCGCCGTTACTCGCTCGCGCATTCCGGTGAGGCCAAAACCGTGTTGCCCGGAACCCGGCGGTAAACCGCTACCATCGTCTTCAATCACCAGCATCAACCGTTCGTCCTGCTGCCAGCCTTGCAACGTGACCGCACTGGCATCGGCATGTTTCACAATGTTGTTCAACCCTTCCTGGCAGACGCGAAACAGTGTCACGCGCTGGTTTTCGCTTAACGCTGATTCATCGATTCGCCATTCGAGATGGCTGACAATACCGCGCCCTTCCAGCTCCATTTCCCGCATCAGTGAGCGGATGGCCTGCTCCAGAGTGAGATCATCCAGCTGGCGCGGACGTAACCGCCCTAACAAGCGGCGCACCGCGTCGTAAACGCCCAGGGATAACTGTTCGATGAGCTGCCCGCTCTGTTTCACGCGGGCGTTATCCGCCGCGAGCCGCTGGACAATGCCCGCTTGCGTACGAATGGCGGTGATGGTCTGACCGATATCATCGTGTAATTCACGCGCCACATCACGACGCACACTCTCTTCGGTTTCCAGCAAACGTTCAGCCAGATGCTGATTGCGCGCCAGTTCCTTTTGCAGCGACTGGTTAAGTTCACGCAACCGCTGGATGCCAGCGCCCAGTAACAACCCTGTCAGACTTTGCACCAGCAGTGAGAGCAATAAATCGACCGGATGGTCACGCCAGGTTTGACTGGCGATCAGCGCGATGGCGTTCATCAACGTCGCAATCAGCGCCCCTTGCCAGCCGTAGTGCCATGCCAGCGCGATAATCGGCAGCGCCAGGCAGAATGGCGTAAAGCGCGACAGTTCATCCGGCAATCCCAACTGGAGCCAGAGACTGATAACAAACAGCAGCAAGTACCAGACCAGATGCCGCCCGCGCCAATTGATCGGTTGAGAAACCAATGACGGACCGAGCGGCAGCCAGGTGTTATTGGCGAGATAGTGCCAGAACACCAGACATATCGGGGCCAGCGTCAGGCCGCCAGTTAAAGTTAACAGCAGCGCATTCCACGACTCTTTGCCGTACCAAAGCCAGGGCAACGACTGCAACAACGCCGCCGCCGTCAGCGCTGCCCCCTGTAACAGCAGGGTGCGCCAGTCGCGTTGATGGCGATAGCGTGAGATCAGCGCCACGGGCAGTAACGTCAGCAAACTACCGATCATCAATAAGGAGAAATGGCTTAAACCAACCGCCTGCATTAACCAATAAATCAGCAGCCATTCCGCGCCCAGCAGCACTGGCCAGTATCCGCGTGGGCATTGCAACATTAGCCCAAGTCGAAGACCAAACGGAAATAACAGCACCGCCATATCAGGGCGCTCAACCAGATGCAGGCTGATACTCCACAGGCAAAACCACGCGGCAGAGAAGATAAAAAAGCAGGCAATAACAGTAATTAAGCGGGAGAACAACGTCTTCATCACCAGCCATCAAACATGCGGCGCGCCAGTTCCACGTCGTTACTGACGCCCAGTTTTTCCATCAGGTTGGCGCGATGGACGTGTACCGTTTTCGGCGACAAGCCCAGTTCGGCGGCAATCTCTTTCACCGCCATTCCTTGCGCCAGTTTTTCCGCCACCTGGCGTTCACGTTTGGTCAGTGGATCCTGGCGACCGGATGCCAGTTTAATGGCAATATCCGGCGTCAGATAACAGCCGCCCGTGGCAACCGTATGCACCGCAGCAATCAGTTCATCCGGGCTACAGCGTTTGGAGAGAAAGCCGCGCGCCCCCGCGTTAAGCGCCTGCTCAACCAGTGCCGGACTGTCATGAACGGAGAGCATAATTGTCGCCATACCTTTCGGCAGCTGGCTTAGCAGCTCCAGACCGGAGATATCGGGCATGGAGATATCGCAAATACACACCTGCACACCGCGCCCCGGCAGCCCCGCCAGTGCCTCGCGCCCCGAACCAAACTCGGCAACTACCTGCAAATCAGGTTCCAGCCCCAGCAGCTGCGCAAAGCCGGAGCGGACGATAAGGTGATCGTCTATAAGGGCAACGGTGATCATGATTGGGTCCTGGCGGATAAAAAACGCGCATACCTTAACGATAAGCGCGATGTTGTTCAAGTTGGATATGGGTATGTATTGACTGATTAATGTTGCGCTTATCGCAAAAACGCTTACCTGAAAGGTAAGCGTTTAGCGTGTATGATTTAGAAAAAGCTAATTATTTGATGATTGCAATTGTAATATTACCTGAGAAATTTTTCGTTATAATATCGTTATACTTTTCTGGCATCCAGTAATTATCTTCAAAATCTGCAGAGCTATAAGATTCAGCGGAATACTCATAATTAGTATCTTTTTTATAAGTGTCTTTTTCTGGTAACTCACCGGATGTGGTATAGATGAAATTTGCAATATCAAAATCGCTTTTAGCTTCATTTACGACTGCTTTTACAACATGATAAGTTTGTTTGAATGCATACTCTGAAAAGTCAGCAAAAAGCAAATTCATCCTCCCCCCCAACGCACAAAAAATAGGATTATCAGATATTATGCTATAAAGAGAACTTCCTGCCTGAGATACATTAATATCCTTTCCGTCATGGGCCACATGAAATGCCTGTGAACAAGCATAATACAGATTACCAATCCCTGAAACACTAGAGAGACAAGAAACAATACTCGCTATTTTTACTTTATCAACATGTTCATCCTCTAGAGATTTTCTTACCAAATCACATTGCGCTGGCGTAAATTTAATTTCATTGAAAAGCGCATCGAGATTAATTTTATGGGCATCTTTACGCTCAGCCAAAGCCGAGGTTTTCTCCTTCAGTAACTCATGTATAGTACGGTTAATTTTCACCCCACAACATGAAATATGTGAACTCCCCTCTCCCACTTGCCTTTTTGCATCACCAAGAAGTGAGCCAAACTCACCTTTATCAACAGACAGTTTTGTTATGGCCGATTGATAAAGAAAATTATCTGGAATTAATTGAGTTTGTTTTTGCAAAGCATTTGTTAATGGGGATTCAGCTTGAGTTTTATATACATTATTACCTGTTATATAATTACTAACCAGTTCTTTCTTAAGAGCATTTGCAGCAATTGTTAATTCTGAGAATTGTTCTCTTTCCAATTTATCGTGTTGTGAAAGTAACTGTATAAACTCTTCCACATTTCGACCACTAAAAATCCTTACCCTGGTGTTATTTTTCAACTGGTTGCTATTACCATTGTTCTCACGACACCTCTCAGTGACTGTAAATTTATTACTGCCGGTCTGCTCAATTGTTATTTGACTATTTATACCCGTGGTGGCAACCCATGTTTTTTTATCAGCATTCACCGATTCAGGGGTAACATGAAAATAACGGACTAATTTATCACTAACATCATGTCGATAGATATTAAAAGAATCTAAAATATATAATAGCAAACTACGAAAAATTTCGCCAAACGTGGCTTTATCAGACCTTGTTCTACAATTACCGAGCAGACCACTTTGTTCCATCACATCAAATTTAGAAATATTTCCGTCAAGACTTCTTTCGATACTATCCCTTAGACTCTGATTAAGAAACTGGCTATCATCAACCTCTGTTTTCCTTGAATTCATAGAACCCGTCGCACTAACCATAGTAACCTCACAATATGACATTTTGCATATTCTAACATTGTTAAAAACATGAATAGTTAGCATCATGAATATTTCTATGCCAACCACTACTCTTCATTTATTTCAATAGTAATTATATGGTGTTGTTATTTTCCTTAACTATTTTCCAGTGCAATTGCATCATCAACACAACTTATTAACTATCAAAAATCGCTCATTTTCAAAAACACAGGCAAAAAACAAATTGTTAAGAACACGTACTCACCTTTATGATAAGCGCGCTTTATCAGGGGTAAATTATAAATCAGCGATTGTTGCGGCACCGGAAAATGTAAAAGAAAATGAATTATCGGTGGACTCTTCTTTAATCACACCTTTAGTAAAATAACGAGAGCACTCAAGCTTAACTTCATCCCCATCATTACTAACACTCGCCACATACAGCTTTTGTCTAAAATCTTTTTTGGTAAAATATATTTCATTAACATACTTACCCCCCCCTACCAAAGTATAACCTGATTTACCCGAACTTAATCTTTCCATACTCTTATTCATCCCCTGTAAAACATCTGGAGTTATGCCTTTTAAATAACTTTGATAGGATTGTATGCAAGCATGATAAAAACATGAAATCCCCTGAGGACTAGATAAGCAATCGATTATTTCATCAATCTTATCATCAGTAATGTTACTCTTTGATTGTTTTAATAATTTACTTAACTGAGAAGATTCATCGTCTTTAAAGCAAACCAGCGGAACTATTTGTTGAAGTGTGCTTTGACTATTATTTGTTTCGTTTTCAATTATTTTAATTTTATTTGCAAAAATTTCAAGAATGTCTTTACTTAACTCAACACCGCAGCAAGTTATTTTAGCAGCACCATTTTGCTGACTTTGTTCTTTTATAGTTCTATGCGCATCCATAATTATGGATTCCAAAAAAACATCAGCGCTGTTAAAACTTTCATGAACAGGTAAATACCCTTCATCTTTTTGAATTTGCAGCTTTAACAAATCATATATATTATTCTCAATGTCTGCATTAATTACGTTTTTAGCATCCTTGTTTTTCATAACAATACAATTGACAATACTTTTCCTCAAAAGTGTATCAGCGGAGTGAGTCTCTAGCGCAGCAGTCTTTTCAGAAAGCGACTTGATGATAGTCGCCACAGCCACTCCAGAATATGATATTTCGGTTCGTTCATTTGAATTTTCATCCTTCTGTATAATCTTAAAAGATTTGTCACCTGTTTGTTCGATTACGGTATATTCACTCTCTCCAGTTGCCGCCATCCAGGTACGATTACCATTATTTTCTGTTCCTGGCATAGGATGAAAATAGTCAAGAATATCAGTGCTAACGTTCCGAGAACCGGACATGATATTTACTATTAAGCGTTTTATTTCCTGTAACATCCATTTTGCAAAATTACTGCCTGGTGAATATTTTTTTGCATAATTCTTAATATGAAGCTCATCTGCTATATTTATTTTTTTATCTAAAATAGAGTGAGAGCAGGAATTTGATATCGTTGTTCCATTGTTTATAGGGCTTGCCATAATATACCTCACGATGAGCAATTAATTTATAGAATGCTAGTCATGATCACTGGTATAGACAGCAATCAGAATTTAGCGCCATCGCTGGAAATTTTAGCCCTAACCGTCAACCCGCGAATGACCAGTGCTGGACTCTAATTAACGTCAGGGCCAATAAATTGTGCCTGAGATGGTTTCTGGCACAATTTCACCCGATATGTCTGAAGGGAACTATCAAAAATCGCTCATCAGTAATCACCCTGAGCGATTTAATGTCGCGCCTTACTGAAAAAACACCGCAATCTTGTTGAACATCGTCGGATCGGACTGGTTACGCTGCACTTTCACTACGTCTTCCAGCTTATCGATTTGACTGATCATCTGCTCCAGACGCTGGTCGTCATTGACCAGTAGCCAAATGTGGCTTTTGTCGCTGTCCTGAATTGGCAGGCAGAGAATACCTTCAACGTTAAAAGCGCGACGGGCAAAAAGACCACAAACGTGGGTCATTACGCCCGGATGGTTACGAACGGTGAGTTCCAGAATCACGTTGTCATGAGTTGTGTTTTGCATGGCTTATTCCCCCACCATTTCAGTATTCGCCGCACCTGGCGGCACCATCGGGTACACTTTTTCTTCGGCATCAATACGCACATGGATCAGCGCCGGACCAGGGCGGTTGATGATTTCCTGCAATGCAGCCTGCGGATCGGCTTCGTTATTCAAATCACAGGTTTCGAGGCCAAATCCGGCGGCAATCTGCATAAAGTTGATTTTGCCCGGATAGGTGGCGGCAAAAACGCCCTGCTTGTAGAACAGACTCTGTTGCTGATGCACCAGCCCCAGCGCTTCGTTGTTCATCAGAATGATTTTCACATCCAGCTGGTTTTCACTGGCGGTCGCCATCTCCTGAATATTCATCATCAGGCTGCCGTCGCCGGAGAAACACAACACTTTGCGATCCGGGTTCGCCAGCGCCGCGCCAATGGCCGCAGGCAGGCCAAAGCCCATCGTGCCCAGCCCGCCGGAGGTCAGCCACTGGCGTGGGCGATTGAGCGGATAAGCCTGCGCGGTCCACATCTGATGCTGACCCACGTCGGTGGTGATAATCGCGTTGTCATCGACACAGGCGGCAACGGCGTTGATCAGGCCGTAATGGCTTAACGGATCACACGCTTTCGGGATTGGACACGGGAATTCGCGCTGCAAATCGGCTACCAACTGGTGCCACTCTGCACGCGGTTGCGCTTCCACCAGCGGGATCAACTGCGCCAGCACGTCATCAACATCCGCCTGAATCGCTACGTGCGGCTGCTTGATTTTGCCCAGCTCTGCGCGGTCGATATCGACATGAATAATTTTGGCATTCGGGCAGAACTGCTCGGTTTTGCCAATCGCCCGGTCATCAAAACGTGCGCCGAGAACAATCAGCAGATCCGCCTCCTGCAAGATATAGTTAGTGCTACGTACACCGTGCATCCCCAGCATACCCAGCGACAGCGGATGCGCTTTTGGCAATATGCCCAGCGCCATTAAAGTCATGGTGGTAGGCAGCTGCGCTTTCTCCGCCAGTTCACGCACCCGCGCGGGCGCGTTAATGACACCGCCGCCCAGATAGAGCACCGGGCGTTTGGCGGCGTTAATCATTGCAGCTGCGTCACGAATACTCTCTTCACTAAACGCAGGCGCGGCAGCTTTTTCTGTCATACCGGGCTGTTCTTCAATCTCAAAAACTGCCGTTTGCACATCCTTAGGAATGTCTATCCACACCGGGCCAGGGCGGCCTGATTGCGCAATACGGAAGGCATCGCTCATGACCTGCGGGAGTTCTTCGATATGTCTGACCAGATAGTTGTGTTTGGTGATGGGGATAGAGATGCCGTAGGTGTCCACTTCCTGGAAGGCATCAGTGCCGATCATTGAGGCAGGAACCTGACCAGTGATGCAAATCAGCGGGATGGAGTCCAGTCGCGCATCGGCAATGGCGGTCACCAGGTTAGTCGCACCCGGTCCGCTACAGGCCATACAGACTGCCGGTTTGCCGTCAGTGCGCGCCATTCCCTGAGCGATAAACCCCGCGCCCTGTTCATGGCGAGCCAGAATATGGCGGATTTGCGTGCTTTGGCTTAAGGCGTCGTAAACAGGCAGGATAGAACCGCCCGGAATGCCCGTCACAATCTTAATGCCCTGCTGTTCCAGGAAATGAACGATAAATTCTGCGCCGGTAAAGCGCTTACGCGTCGATGATGTGCCCGAACTTGCCATGCTCCAGTCCTTTTCTTCTGGGCCGACTTTCCGGGAGGTGCTTAAACGAAAAACCCCGCCCGGTTTGCGCCGGCGGGGTTTTGGAATCGTGTGTTGTTCCAGTCCCTACGGCGCATTGCCGACGACCACCACCACACGCACGACGACCACTGCGGCGGATGGCGCAGTTGGTAGTAGTTTTGCGTTGAGCATGGAAGTAGTCATTGGGGACCTTGTTGGTTTTGTGTTTAACAATATTTATACAAGCACAGGTTTACAGGAGAGACAATGGAAAATTTTTCAGCAAGGGAAAATTGAGGGATTGATCACGTTTTGTACTGTACTGCAGGTAACAAAAAACCCCGCCGGAGCGAGGTTTCGTCAGCCGCCCGCGGCTGGTAACCGCAAAGCACACTGTATTATGTCAACACAGAAAGTATACGTGTTCCGCGCAGAACGCGCAATTTCGGCACGAATTTTGACGTATTTAGTACATAGTGGAGTATCGATCACAGTTTACGTTTTGTCCAAATATTACTGTTTATTTATACAGTACACTTCTATAATATCACTGTACGCAATGTGTTATGCGGGGGCCGCATCGTTACCCGGCGCACTAAGTCCTGGCTGAAACGGGTGGTGCCGTCAGCGCCTTAACCCCGCGAGAGCACACTGTGTTATGTCAACAGCACAACGTTTCTCCTTGAGATACCGCGTGCACAACAGCTGGCAACAGGCAGCGGAAAGGTACGTCAGCTGGCAGTGCTCCTGAACCACAGGAGACGCGTATGAGCCTGGTGGATATCGCCATTCTTATCCTCAAACTCATTGTTGCAGCACTGCAACTGCTTGATGCTGTTCTGAAATACCTGAAGTAATTCAGATTCAAGTCGCACCAAAGGGGAGCGGGTAACCGCTCCCCTTTTATATTTAGCGTGTGGGTTGGTGTCGGATGCGATGCTGACGCATCTTATCCGACCTACCATCCCTCCCGGCAACATTTATTGCCGCTTTTGTTTACATATTCTGCCGCTAAACAATTCCCCATTCCTGGCGTATATCTGGCTAACATTCATCAATGTGATAGATTCCTCTCCCGCATTTATGGGAATGCGTAGTGACTTATTCTAATTATTTTTATAAAAGCATCCGTGATAATGAAAAGGCATAGAAACGTCAATTTGTTATTGATGTTGGTATTACTCGTGGCCGTCGGTCAGATGGCGCAAACCATTTATATTCCAGCTATTGCCGATATGGCGCGCGATCTCAACGTTCGTGAAGGGGCGGTGCAAAGCGTAATGGGCGCTTATCTGCTGACTTACGGTGTCTCGCAACTGTTTTATGGCCCGATATCCGACCGTGTGGGTCGCCGACCGGTGATCCTCGTCGGAATGTCCATTTTTATGCTGGCAACGCTGGTCGCGGTCACGACCTCCAGTTTGACGGTGTTGATTGCCGCCAGCGCGATGCAGGGGATGGGCACCGGCGTAGGCGGCGTGATGGCGCGTACATTGCCGCGTGATTTATATGAACGGACACAGTTGCGTCATGCTAACAGCCTGTTAAATATGGGTATTCTCGTCAGTCCGTTGCTCGCACCGTTAATCGGCGGTCTGCTGGATACGATGTGGAACTGGCGCGCCTGTTATCTCTTCCTGTTGGTACTTTGTGCCGGTGTGACCTTCAGTATGGCGCGCTGGATGCCGGAAACGCGTCCGGTAGATGCACCGCGCACGCGCCTGCTTACCAGTTATAAAACACTTTTCGGTAACAGCGGTTTTAACTGTTATTTGCTGATGCTGATTGGCGGTCTGGCCGGGATTGCCGCCTTTGAAGCCTGCTCCGGCGTGCTGATGGGTGCGGTATTAGGGCTGAGCAGTATGACGGTCAGCATTTTGTTTATTCTGCCGATTCCGGCGGCATTTTTTGGAGCATGGTTTGCCGGGCGTCCTAATAAACGATTCCCGACGTTGATGTGGCAGTCGGTTATCTGCTGCCTGCTGGCTGGCTTGCTGATGTGGATCCCCGACTGGTTTGGCGTGATGAATGTCTGGACGCTGCTCGTTCCCGCCGCGCTGTTCTTTTTCGGTGCCGGGATGCTGTTTCCGCTGGCGACCAGCGGCGCAATGGAACCGTTCCCCTTCCTGGCGGGCACGGCTGGCGCGCTGGTCGGCGGTCTGCAAAACATTGGTTCCGGCGTGCTTGCGTCGCTCTCTGCGATGTTGCCGCAAACCGGTCAGGGCAGCCTGGGGTTGTTGATGACCTTAATGGGATTGTTGATCGTGCTGTGCTGGCTACCGCTGGCGACGCGGATGTCGCATCAGGGGCAGCCCGTTTAAGCTCACGTCACCGCAGCATCGTCATCAGCTCCATGGGAGAACGATGCTGCTTTATCAGATCACGCATCACCCGCATATGCGGCGCGGAGTAAGAATAAAACGCCTGATAGCCCGCACAAAGCACGTTGTCTGGCGTCTCCTCCCGAGCGTGCGGGCACAGCCGATGCCAGTCGCACGCCTGGCAGCCACGGCGCGGTTGCGGGTTTTCGCTGCCACACCATTTTTGTAGGGTGGCGTCAAAAAGCTCAATCGAGATACGACTGATATCTGCCCGTACCCAACACTCGAACAGGGCAATTAAAAATTTCCCCCACAGCTCTGCTGTCACCGAAGCGGCCGTCAGATCGCCCCGGTCATCAAATTCAAGATGGGGAATAAGCTGTACGGAGCGGATGCCCCGCTGTTTGAAATTGTAATAAAAATCGGCAGGTTGCAGAGCATCCTTATACTCTACAACCAGTTTATGCCTGTCCTCTTCAGCATCAATGACCTGACTTCCTGTCATGCGACTCTCTCAATAAATACGATAAGTTGATGTATATGCGTTACAGCAAACAGTATTGCGAGAGATAACACCGCGAGGGAGATCAAAAATTTGTCACGGACTACGTGAAATTGGGAAAAATCGCTATTCGTGACATCCATTAAATTGCGATTACGGGTGTAGTGCCAGAGGATCAGCGCCACGATGGCGAGGATGCCAATCGAAATCCAGAATAACATGCCCGCCTGGTGCCAGTTGTGTTTGATAGCCAACGCCATCAACGCGCCGTAGCCCAGCATGGTACGAAACCACGCCAGCGATGTACGCTCCGGCTGCAGCCCTGGGTCGGCAATGCGTCTGGCTTTGCGGCTATCCGGCATACAACACCAGTCCCATAACGATCACCGCCACGACCATCAATATTAAGCTGATGATTAATAAGCTGTTGGTATAGGGCAGGTCCTCTTTCAGACGCATCGCTTTTTCATTGCGTAACCAGCGCAAGTAGCCATACATCGCTAACCCGCCGGAAAACAGACACAACAACAACGCCAGCAGTTCGCGAATGACGGGCGTGGCGAAATCTGGCGCAAGTTGATCAAGCCCAACCCCCGCCGCCAGAAATCCTAGTGCAGTACGGATCCACGCCAAAAAAGTACGCTCATTAGCCAGCGAGAAGCGGTAATCGGGCGCTTCTCCGAGGCGGGAAATTTTCATTGTTGCTCCTTTGCAATTTCACTAACGCTCTACCTTTAGCGGTTTTTTTAAGAATTTCGTCCGCCCGTTTCCTGATATGCTTTTGCCATCCGCTACAAGGAGGTCAGATGGGTATCATAGCGCAAAATAAAATCAGTTCCTTGGGCATGCTGTTCGGTGCCATCGCTTTAATGATGGGGATTATCCACTTTTCATTCGGCCCTTTTTCCGCACCACCGCCAACGCTTGAAAGCATCGTGGCGGACAAAACGGCTGAAATTAAAAGAGGTCTTCTCGCCGGAATAAAAGGCGAAAAAATTACCACCGTGGAGAAAAAAGAGGACGTAGATGTCGATAAAATCCTCGATCAAGGCGGAATCGCACTGGCCATTGCCGCGCTACTTTGCGCATTTATTGGCGGTATGCGTAAGGAAAATCGCTGGGGCATTCGCGGCGCTCTGGTTTTTGGCGGCGGGACGCTGGCTTTCCATACCTTACTTTTTGGCATCGGCATCATCTGCAGCCTTCTGCTGATATTCCTGATTTTTTCTTTCCTGACCGGTAGTTCACTGGTTTAAGCAGCCTGAATATTTTGCCCGCTGGGTTATCGCCAACGGGCATTGTCGTCAAAACTTCTGTTTTTTCTCTTCCACCTTCACCCCTTGTGTTGGCAGGCCGGTGTCATAGTCGCGTACTACCGGCGAATAGCCATCCTGTGGGCGTGGACGGAACGCCCCCATCCAGCGCGGTTGCGCATCTTTACGCCACGGACGCAGACTCCATTGGTAACTGCGGAACGGATCGCGAATTTTGTCCATGTAATCCAGCAAGGCGTCATGCATTTTGCTGCGAACGTCGGTAAAACGGATATCATCGATCAGGTTATGCATTTCATTTGGGTCGTTACGGCGATCGTAAAGTTCATCACTGGTGAAAAGGTTTAGCACCAGTTTAAAATCATCCGTCACCCAGCAACGCACCGGAATAAAACCGCCAAAGCTGTCATGCTCAATCTCATAACGGTTAAATTCCACCATCACGCTACGCGGCTCTTTCACAGCAAGGATATTTTCCCCTGGCAGAATGTCTGGTTTTTCAATATCTGCCAGCGCCATCATTGTCGGCAGTAAATCGATATGACTGACTGGCGTATCGACCTGCCGCCGCTCCCCTTGCGGCGAACGGATGATCAGCGGAATACGGGTGATGTCGTCATACATCGCCGCTCCTTTACTGATCAGCTTATGTGCGCCCATCATTTCACCATGATCGGAGGTATAAATGACCCACGTATTTTCACGTTGCTCTGGCGTTAAGGCATTGATGACCCGTCCAATTTGGTCATCAACAAAGTCATTGCAGGCAAAATAGAGCGGATGGTGATAAAACCCGTCATCACCGACTGGCGATGGCATCGCCTGCGCCCATAAGCGGTGATGTTCCGGTTTGTTCGCCAGGTCATCCTGTGATTTCTCGCCAAGTTCGTAGTAAAAATCAGCGTATTTCTCTAAATACTCCACCGGACAGGTGAACGGGTGATGCGGCTCATCATACGAAACCACCATCAGGAAGGGTTCCTCGGCGCGCGCGGGCTGTTGCAGAAAATCTACCGCCCGATTGCTGATGCGGTGCGCCCAGGTGAAGGTTTCGTCGATCTGGTTCGCCTGTAAATCCTCAACG
The DNA here is from genome assembly GCF_013369155.2 of Escherichia sp. 94.0001. Classification (NCBI taxonomy): domain Bacteria; kingdom Pseudomonadati; phylum Pseudomonadota; class Gammaproteobacteria; order Enterobacterales; family Enterobacteriaceae; genus Escherichia; species Escherichia sp. 94.0001. The sequence continues at coordinate 25,573 of NZ_JABWMS020000026.1, forward strand.
CTGTTTAGGCCATTGCGCCACAGGCTGATCTCTTTTTCCGTCAGTTCGCTAAGGTAGTTCGCCCCATCGAACCAGTAATCAGCGTCCCACTCCGGCGGACACTCGCCAGTGCCGAAATAGTCATGACCGTCGAGATGCCATTTGCCAATGTAACAGGTGTGATAGCCCGCATCCTTAAAGTAGCGTCCCATAGTGGAGATGTTTTTGCCCGGCGCGACGTTATTGGTCCACGGGCCGGACTGGTTAGCGTAGATACCGGTAAACAGCCCGGCGCGCGCTGGTGTACAAACCGGTGAACAGGTATAGGCGGAATTAAAGCGAATACTTTCCGCCGCCAGACTATCAATATTTTGCGTATTCAGAGGCTTACCGCTATAGCAACCGACCATATTGGTGGCCTGGGTATCGGTCATGATGAACAGAAAATTGGGGCGTTTCATAGGCTATCCTTCGCGTCGGGAGTAAAGGTTACGGCTGGGTCGTGACGATGCCGCCAGCTGTCAAAAATCAGGTAGACAATCACTACGGCAGCGATGAAATAACTGATCATCGCTAACCAGCGCGTACCGTAGCCGCCGAATTCAGCCAGCCCGGCATAGACGCCAATCATAGCGAACAGGATACCAATTGACGCGATCTTGACGTTTTTCCACGGCTTCATGTCCACCGCAAACGCATCTTTGAAAGTGAACGGCGTGGCGCGCGGTTTGATAAAACCGATCACCAGCATCACTACCACGTTGATACAGAACGTACAGGCCAGTACATAGAGGAAATGGAAGTCGAACTTCACCAGATAGTTGATGGTGATGTAGCTGATTATGCCAATCCCCATCGCCACTTTTGCCGCCAGCGCCGGAATGCGGGGGAAGAAAAAGCCCATAATGATGATGGTAACCAACGGCACGTTGTAAATACCGTTGAGCTGTTTCATCCAGCTATACAGCCCCTCGGCGCGTTGGCGATCCACGGCGCGACCAGCACCGAAACGATGGCGATAAAGAAACCAAATTTGCGCCCAACGGTGACCAGCTGTTGCGGCTCGGCATTCTGGTTAACGATGCGCCGATAAATACCCATACTGAATAACGTACTGGCGCTATTCAGAAAGCCGTTGAAGGTACTGATCACCGCACCAAATAACACCGCGCCGAAGAAACCCACCAGTGGCACTGGCAGAACGTTATTGACCAGCGTCGGGTAGGCCATGTCGGCTTTAGGTAAATCCTGATACAGATGAAACGCAATCAACCCTGGCAGCACCAGTACCAGCGGGTCGAGCATTTTCAGCACCGCCGTTAACAGCGCCCCTTTTTGCCCTTCCGCCAAACTTTTTGACGCCAGCGTGCGTTGCACGATGCCCTGATTTGTACACCAGTAAAAGGTGTTCACCAGAATCAAACCGGTAAATGCCGCACCAATTGGCAAGGGATCGGTTGGACCGCCGACTGAGTTTAATTTCTCGGCGTGAACGGTGGTGAGTTGCTCAATGCCCTGCATAAAGCTGCCCTTGCCCATCGCGATCAGGCCAAACACCGGCACCATCAAGCCGCCGATAACCAGCCCAATACCGTTAATGGAGTCCGCCACCGCCATCGCGCGCAGTCCGCCGATCACCGCATACAAAATTCCCGCCATACCAAGCAAGATCACCAACAGCCAGATAGCCGCACCGTGAGAAATTTGTAGCGATTCCCCAACGTGAAACAGGCTGTTTAACGCCAACGCGCCGGAGTAGAGAACAATTGGCAGAAAGCAAACGCCAGTGGCAATGAGGAAGCAGAAGTCGATGATAATACGCGTCGTTTTATCATAACGTTCCTCCAGAAAATCGGGGATGGTGGCAATGCCACGCTTCAGATAGCGCGGTAAAAAGATTAGCGCGAGGAAGATCAGCGTCACCGCAGAAGTGACTTCCCAGCCCATCACCGACATGCCGCTTTTGTAGGCCTGCCCGGAAAGTCCAACCAGTTGTTCCGTGGAAAGGTTGGTTAACATTAACGAAGCGGCAATAACCGGCGCTTTTAGTGAACGTCCGGCAAGAAAATAGCCTTGTTGCGATCCGGTATCTGTTTTGCGGACCTTCCACCAGGTGATGACCGCCACCAGCAGCGTAAAACCGACAAAACTCAAGATTTGTAACGAATTCATCTCATAGCCCTTATTTATGTTTATGTCCCGGACGCATGAATATAGGGAGAGGTAAAATGCGTCGGGTCAGGCAGTCAGATTCTTAAAATACAAACGTCGTATCCCTGAACGGATTGTTTTCTGTTAAGTTCAGGTTGTGAGCATAATTCGCCGGAGGGATATTAAAATGAATGGAAAATTGCAAAGTTCGGATGTAAAAAACGAAACTCCGTACAATATTCCCTTATTGATTAACGAAAATGTGATCTCCAGCGGAATTTCTCTGATCTCGCTCTGGCATACCTACGCCGACGAGCATTATCGGGTGATCTGGCCGCGGGACAAGAAGAAACCGCTTATCGCCAACTCATGGGTAGCGGTGTATACCGTACAAGGATGTGGGAAAATTATTTTAAAGAATGGGGAACAAATAACACTGCATGGCAACTGTATTATATTTTTAAAGCCAATGGATATTCACTCTTATCACTGTGAAGGTTTAGTCTGGGAACAGTACTGGATGGAATTTACCCCCACCAGTATGATGGATATTCCCGTCGGTCAGCAAAGCGTTATTTATAATGGCGAAGTTTATAATCAGGAACTCACCGAAGTTGCTGAATTAATTACTTCACCAGAAGCAATAAAAAATAATCTGGCAGTCGCTTTTCTGACGAAAATTATTTATCAGTGGATTTGTCTTATGTACGCAGACGGTAAAAAAGATCCACAACGGCGGCAAATTGAAAAACTAATTGCCACTTTACATGCCAGTCTGCAACAACGCTGGAGCGTAGCTGATATGGCTGCCACGATCCCCTGTAGCGAAGCCTGGTTGCGTCGTCTGTTTTTACGCTATACCGGCAAGACGCCGAAAGAATATTACCTCGATGCACGTCTGGATCTGGCGCTATCGCTATTAAAGCAACAAGGGAACTCGGTTGGCGAAGTCGCTGATACACTCAACTTCTTCGACTCCTTTCATTTCAGCAAAGCCTTTAAGCATAAATTTGGTTATGCGCCGTCAGCCGTGCTGAAGAATACGGACCAGCACCCAACGGATGCCAGTCCACACAATTAACGTAACTCTGGCCAGTACGCTTTGTTGGCCTCCAGCAACTCATCCAGAATAGCTTTGGCGACCGAGGCGCTCGGTACCGTTTTCGACAGAGTAATCGCCTGCCACAGGTGCTGATATGAACGCTGTTCCCAGGCGTCCACGACCAGTTTTTCCACCGCCACTTGCTGACTCATTAACCCTTTCTGAAACTGCGGGATATCGCCGACCACCAGTGGTTCTGGTCCGTTGTGCCCGACCAGACACGGGATCTCGACCATCGCTTCATCATCAAAGTTATGAATTGCCCCGTTGTTAGGCACAATCAGCAACATCCGCTCCTGAGTGTTAAAGGCGATTGCCGCTGCCAGATCGACGATGTATGACGCATGTTCGTCAATTTCCAGCTTGCCCGCCGCCGAATTTCCTGCCGCCGTAATGGCGCGGCAAGCATCGAAAACCTGTTTCTCGCGATGTTCCATCACCTCATTCGCGCGGGTATGTTCAGGGTTGGAATGCTGAACGACATAATCCGGGAAGAGATAATATTTCAGATAGGTGTTCGGCAATGTATCCGGATCCAGTGCCTGGACATCCCGCGCTTTTGCATAGGTGTCGTTCCAGCTCGCTTCGGTATGCGTATCTTGCTGCGGTGGAACATAACCGTGCTTTGAGACATATTGCCGCAGCTGGGGCATCAGGTCGTTGCCTTGCAAATCTTCAATTGATGTCCACCAGCCAAAGTGGTTCAGACCGTAGTAGCGCACACGCATCTGTTTGCGATCTTGCAGCCCAACAATTTGCGCCATCCGACTTTCAATACCGATTGGCATGTCACAGATGTTGAGGATTTTCGCATTCGGGCGCAGACGACGCGTGGCTTCTGCCACAATTGCTGCCGGGTTGGAGTAGTTGAGCATCCAGGCATTTGGTGAATATTTTTCCATATAATCCACCAGTTCCAGGACGCCGCCAATGGAACGCATGCCGTACGCTATTCCGCCGGGTCCGCAAGTTTCCTGACCGACAACGCCGTGGCGCAGCGGTATTTTTTCATCCAGTTCGCGCATCGGGTATTTGCCGACGCGGATGTGCGCCATGACAAAATCAACGTCGCTGAATGCCACTTCAGGATCGGTGGTGTAACTAAACGCAATGTCCGGCGCTTTTTCTTTAAGGATGACTTTACAGGCTTCGGCAATCACTTCCTGCCGCGCACCATCGTTATCATAAAATTTCAGTGCACGAAGCGGGAAACGGTCCTGATTCGCCAGGAGCATCAACACGATGCCTGGCGTAAAGGTGCTTCCACCGCCTGCGACAACCACTGAGAATTTGGTCATTATACTGCCTCCGTAATGGCAACTTTTTCTGCTAATTGATGAGAATTAATTAAGCTATCGAGCTGTTCACGCAGCTGGGAAACATGCAAACCAATGATCACCTGAATGGCATCACCACTACGGAAGACGCCATGCGCTCCCAGCTTTTTAAAGACTTCGTCATCCAGCGTTTGTGACATGTCATGCAGTGCAATACGTAGACGCGTCGCGCAATTGTTAATACTGGAGATATTGCCCACCCCGCCCAGGGCTTGCAGGATGCCGGCAGCCTGCTCCAGCTCTTTTTTGGGCTCTGCAGCGGTAGTTTGGCCTCGTGAGGCTTTGTATTCGGCTTTCGAGTAGAGCTTCACCTCCGCATCTTCACGCCCCGGTGTGCACATGTTGAATTGCAGAATCAGGGTGCGGAAGACAACGAAGTACAAGAGGGTAAAGCACAACCCAATGGCGATTTGGGTCAGCATCATATCCGCATGTTTGCTGAACATCGGGATCCAGTTTTGCGGTAAAACCTGGTCTATCAGACCACCGCCCATGTTGCCCACCACACCAAAGAGATACATCACAGTCGACATTGAGGCCGCCAGCACGGCGTGTACCGCAAACAGCAACGGTGAAATGAACAGGAAGGTAAATTCCAGCGGTTCGGTAATTCCCACCAGCATGGCGGTTAAGGTTGCAGGGATCAGCAAGCCCGCCACTTTTACCCGATTTTCCGGTGCAGCAGTGAAGTACATCGCTAAAGAAATGCCCACGGCACCAAAGATTTTTGAGTTACCGTGCAGGGCAAAACCGCCTTCCGGGAACAACGATTTCAGCGGCTCGGCGCTCAAACTGAACTCTTGCAGATGCTGCGCCCAGTACATCTGAATGCCGCCTTCAACAGCTGCCGGACCAAAGATAAACGGTCCGTAGATGAAGTGGTGTAAACCGGTTGGGATCAGAATGCGTTCGAGGAAGGTGTAAACCCAGACCCCAAGCGCACCCGCCGAACGCAGGAACGCTTGCAGAGATTCAATCCCCATTTGTACTTTTGGCCAGCCGAGCAATGTCAGCCACGCGCAGGGGATCATCACCAGGAAGGCGATAATCACCACATAAGATGTCCCCTGAAAAATGCCGAGAAAAACCGGCAGTTTTTTATCGAACAGACGGTTATGCAGCGCCGTCACAATGCCAGAAATGATAATCGCGCCGATAATGCTGGTATCGAGGGTTTTAATTCCGGCCATCATGGTCAGCCCGCTACCTGCCACTGCGTCCTGAGAGAAATCGACGCCGAAGTAGCTTCCCCAGGTCATTCCCATCGCGTTGATGAAATAGTTCCAGGTCAGGAAACTCACCATCACCGCCAGACAAGCACGCCCCTGCGCTTGCTTAGCAAGGCCAATGGGTAAACCGACAGCAAAAATCAGCGGCATATTACGGAATACCGTCCAACCGCCCTCTTCAATGATGTGTACGATTTGCGCGAATAAACTGTTCGGATCGGTCAGTGATTCCCCGACAAACATCGGGTTTTGCAGCAAAATGGCAAGACCCACCACAATCCCGGCGAAGGGAAACAGCAGCACTGGCGTGAACATCGCGCCGCCAAAGCGTTGAATTTGACTGAGCATTTCCACATCCTCTTTTCTCAATTCTGTAAGTAGGAAGCCTGATTGGTTATGCGGCAGGCCTGGAGCGAGGATAGGAAGATGCTATCGGCAGAACATGACGACCCAGTGGGATTCGTGATCGCTTTCATGCTTTTCGTTGAGCGGTAGAGATCTACGTTTTCGCGAAAAAGTAGACATCTGTGAACACGGGTACACAGCATCGAACACATCACTAAAAAAAAGATGCTTTTTCAACGGATTAATCGAAATTTGTGGGCGCTTTACCCGGGCTTGCAGGCAAAAAAGAGATCTAGAGATGATCTACAAAAGCATTGCGGAGCGGTTAAGAATTCGACTTAACTCCGCGGATTTCACGCTAAACAGTCTTCTTCCTGGTGAAAAAAAGCTGGCGGAAGAGTTTGCGGTATCACGGATGACCATCCGTAAAGCCATTGACCTGCTGGTGGCGTGGGGGTTGGTGGTCCGCCGCCACGGCAGCGGTACTTATCTGGTGCGCAAAGATGTACTGCATCAAACTGCCAGCCTGACCGGGCTGGTGGAGGTGTTAAAACGCCAGGGGAAAACGGTCACCAGCCAGGTGCTAATATTTGAAATCATGCCTGCGCCTCCGGCCATTGCCAGCCAATTACGGATTCAAATCAACGAGCAGATCTACTTCTCCCGTCGCGTTCGTTTTGTGGAAGGGAAACCGCTGATGCTGGAAGATAGCTATATGCCAGTAAAACTGTTCCGCAACCTTTCGCTGCAACATCTGGAAGGGTCGAAGTTTGAATATATTGAACAAGAGTGCGGGATTCTTATTGGCGGTAATTATGAAAGCCTGACGCCGGTTCTCGCCGATAGACTGCTGGCGCGGCAAATGAAGGTAGCGGAACACACACCACTGCTGCGGATCACCTCGTTGTCATATAGTGAGAGCGGTGAGTTTTTGAATTATTCAGTGATGTTCAGAAATGCCAGTGAATACCAGGTGGAGTACCATTTACGGCGACTCCACCCGGAAAAGAGTTAACCGATACTCCAAAAGAGCACCGCCAGTAATTGTGGGGTGATAATGCGCAGGAACATCACCAACGGATAGACAGTGGCATAAGAGAGTGCCGCCGCACCGCTGGTTGGATGAAGATTATTAGCAAATGCCAGCGCCGGAGGATCGGTCATGGAGCCAGCCAGCATTCCGCACATGGTCAGGTAATTCATTTTGGCTAACATCCGCGCCAGAATACCAACAGTAATCAGCGGAACGGCGGTGATCAGGGCACCATAACCAATCCAGCTTAGCCCTTCGCCATTGACCAGGGTATTTACAAAATCCCCACCAGATTTCAGCCCCACTACCGAGAGGAACAGTACGATCCCCAGCTCCCGCAGCGCGAGGTTGGCGCTTGGCGGCATAAACCAGTACAGCTTACCGATACTGCCGATACGCCCGAAGATCAACGCCATAATCAGCGGACCGCCCGCCAGTCCCAGTTTCAACGCCGCCGGGAATCCCGGCACAAAGACGGGAATAGAACCTAACAATACGCCAAGCCCGATACCAATAAACACCGGCAGCATCTGAACCTGTTGCAGTTTCTGCTGCGCATTCCCCAGCACATTGGCAACGGCATCAATTGCGGACGGACGCCCCACCAGGTTGAGAATATCGCCGAACTGCAGGCTGATATCGCCACTGGCGACCAGTTCGACCCCGGCACGGTTCAGGCGCGAAATAACAACGTCATAGCGTTCTTTAAAGTGCAGATCGCGAATACGCTTACCAAGCACGTTTTCATTGGTGACCACCACACGCTCGACGCGTAAATCAGTGCCTTTCGTGGACAGCGAGGTATCGACCTCCTGACCAATCACCAGTTGCGCATTATGTAAATCCGCTGGCTGCCCCACCAAATGCAGCAAATCGCCCAGTTGGATAATAGTATCTGGCGAAGGTACTTTTAGGGTTTCTTCTCGTTTCAGACGCGAACAGATAATTTTGTCCCCGTTGAGAATCGGTACATCTTTAATGGCTAAGTCATGCAGGTTAGGGTTCTCAACGCGAATATTGATAGTCTTGATCAGCGCACCGCCATTGGTGCGTGAAGACTCGTGCTGCTGAGCTTCTGTCTCGACATTGACGCGGAAAATAACCCGCAACATCCACATGGTGAACAAAATCCCGCAAATGCCGAATGGATACGCCATCGCGTAACTCATCCCCATCTGATCGACCATTTCCATTGGTGTACCCAGGTCGCGCAAGATCTGCTGCCCTGCCCCCAGTGCTGGCGTATTGGTTACCGCACCGGAGAAAATCCCCAGCACGACCGGCAGTGGAATATCAAACAGTTTATGCAGGATGGCGGTAACCAGACCACCGATGATGACGATCAGAACAGCAAACAGGTTGAGGCGTAATCCGGAGACGCGCAATGAGGCAAAGAAGCCCGGACCCACCTGAATCCCGATGGTATAAACGAACAGGATCAGGCCAAATTCCTGAATAACATGCAGCATATCGCTACTTAATGTCATCCCCGCCTGAGAAACAAAATGGCCGACGATGATCCCACCAAACAGCACGCCGCCAATACCTAATCCTATGCCGCGAAATTTGACGTTGCCGATAAACAAACCGACGACTGCCACCAAAGCCAGAATACTGACCGTTAATGCTATATCACTCATCGTCCATTTCTCTTGAGATAACATTTTAATTGCTACGGATTATGGCTGAATCGGTGAAGCAGATTTGCCTTATAGCGCACATTATCACGGGAAAGAACGTGCCGAAATATCTTAAACAGGCGAAAATTAACGCATTGTTGAAGAAGAAAGACAAAAAAAGCCCCACCAGAATGGTGGGGCAAAGAGAATAGCTAGTTAGCTATTTAACGCGGGACGTTCGCTGATAGCGATACGCTGCGCTGCGATGGGTTCAGGCTCATTACGAATTAAATCAATATGCAGTAAACCGTTTACGAAGGTTGCGCCAGAGACTTCCATATTTTCAGCCAGCGTAAAACTCAGGCTAAACGGCTGATTCATAAGCCCTTGATGCAGCCATTTCTTCTCTTCTTTTGGCTGCTCCGGCGTGCCTTTTACGCTCAGGCGCGTACCTTCCAGTTGAATCTCTAAATCTTCCTGACGAAAACCTGCCAGCGCAAGGGTAATGCGGTAGTGGTTATCGTCGCTTTTTTCAATGTTGTACGGCGGGAAGCTCTGGCTTTCACCGGCGTTTTGCAGTGCGTTGGCCAGTTTGTCAAAACCGATCCATTGACGCATCAGTGGGGATAAATCGAAGTTACGCATAGTCATTTCTCCTTCTAAGAAGCGAGTAAGTACCTGCAAATCCGAAGATTCGCATATGCTCCCTGACGGCGAGCATGGAGATATCAGGCCGCGCCAGGCGGCCTTAGGGAATTAGTTGATTTCGATACGGCGCGGTTTTTTCGCTTCCGGAATCACACGTTCGAGATCGATATACAGCAAACCATTTACCAGGTTAGCACCACGAACATGAATGTTCTCAGCTAACTGGAATTTGCGTTCAAAGTTGCGTTCAGCGATGCCCTGGTACAGATAGGTGCGCTCTTTTTGTTCGTCGGCGTGAGCACCTTTCACCACCAGCAGATTATCCTGGGCGGTAATTTCCAGTTCGCTCTCAGCAAAACCAGCCACAGCGATAGCAATGCGGTAATGGTTTTCGTCTACCAGTTCAACGTTATACGGAGGGTAGCCGCCATTACTCTGGCTCTGGTTGTTTTCTAAGTGGTTAAACAAACGGTCAAATCCAATAGCAGAACGGTAAAGCGGGGATAAATCAAAGTTACGCATAATCAATAGCTCCTGAAATCAGCGAGAATGTAAGACCTTCCACAATGGACAGGTCAGGTAGCCAGAACACCCATCAGGCGCGTCCTCATCGGCTACGATGTAAAAATGGGTCTGGAAATGAACTTTTCAAGCCTTATCAGCGGACTTTTTTTTGCAGTTTATGGTCTATTGCATAGACTGAGGGGGCAGCACGAAACGTTAAAGTGCGATAGCCGCCACAGTGCGACGTAATGATGATGTTATTTTCAGCAAGGGATCGCTATAACTCATCAGGCCAACACCCACGATCAACAGATGAATTTATTATGATAAGAAATGTGTTGTTAGCGTTCATGATATGCAGCGGAATGACATTACTCGGAGGATGCTCCAGCGTGATGTCCCATACCGGGGGGAAAGAAGGAACGTATCCCGGCACCCGCGCCAGCGCCACCATGATTGGCGACGATGAAACCAACTGGGGCACTAAGTCGTTGGCGATCCTCGATATGCCGTTTACCGCTGTGATGGACACGCTTTTACTGCCGTGGGATGTGTTCCGCAAAGACAGCTCGGTGCGCTCACGCGTTGAAAAAAGCGAAGCCAACGCGCAAGCCACCAATGCGGTTATTCCACCGGCCAGAATGCCTGATAACTGATTTAGCGATCAGTTTCGGTGATCCACAGCTGGCCACCTTCCATCCACGCCAGCCATCGACCATCCGGCGAGAAGACCACGGCGTCCGCAGAAGGGGGGTTGACGTGGTTTTCGGTTAAATACTCAACCTCGCCGCTTTGCGCATGGGCGCAAGCAATTCGATTATCCAGCACAAAGCCCAACCATTCTCCTGACGGATGCCAGTTAAATGCAGACTGAATATCCGTTTTGTTATGGGTTAACTGGCGCGGCTCGCCGCCCTGTGGCGAGATAAGCCACAGTTGCACAATGCCGTTATCATCACGCATTAAAAACGCGATTTGCGTACCCTGCGAATTACAGCGCACCCAGTGGCGCGGGACGTTGACTAACCCCGGATAAGCGCGATGGTGGGTAAAGGTTAAACGTCGCTGCAAGACGCCACGCGGTGGCGCAGGCAGGGTCGATTCCGTTCCGCTTAACGGCGCATCACCTGCTGCTTTCCAGCCAGCTTCATCTTGCGGTAACTCAACGATAAACAGCTCCGGCACTTTCTCGCCCTTTGGCGAAAATGTGTCGCCAATAAACGCCAGCGCGTGGTTTCCTACCCATCCTTCTTCATAAGCACGATTGATTTCATCACTGCCAGGCTGCGGCGTGGGCGTTGTTTTACTTACCAGTACGCACCAGTGGCTGCCGCTGTATTCACGCGGATGCTGCTTTTGTACGTTGACCGGGCCAAACGGTACCGCAACACCTACGTTGCGCAAATCCAGCGCCGGATCGCGTTCATGCATTACATGGTCGTTATAGGTAAAGCTCACCATTTCACCGTTCGGGCTAAAGACATGTACATGGCTGCCGCCACGCAGCGCTCCTGGCGTATACGGCGCGGTAATATCCATTGCATCGAGATTGCTCACCTTGCCGCTTTCAGCAATCACGCCGCGTCGATGATGGAAGTCGTAATGCCATGTTTCATCAGGATTTTCAGGGCCGTGAATAAAGACATATTTCTCTGACTTCGGATGAACGGTCACCACGCCGACGTGTGCGCCCTGTGACGCACGGTAGATAACCTCGACCTCGCCGGTATGGATATTCACGCGCTCAATGGTCTCACCGGTAAACGACGCCCCAGAAGGACGCACGTCAAATACCAGCCACTGGCTGTCGGGCGTCCAGGTATTGGTATTGGTGAGCAGGTGATTACGGGGAGCAAAGGTTATCTGTTTCATGGCGCGGTCCTGATACAAAACGGTTCCCGCCATCATACTTCACAAGGACTTCACTTTCAGACAATAGTCTTTTGCCATCGTGATGAATGTGAGTGAAAAGATGGAACATTTCGACGTGGCGATTATTGGCCTCGGCCCGGCAGGTTCGGCGTTGGCGCGAAAGTTAGCCAGCAAAATGCAGGTGATCGCGCTGGATAAAAAGCACCAGCATGGTACTGAAGGTTTCAGCAAGCCTTGTGGCGGTCTGCTGGCACCGGACGCGCAGCGATCTTTTATTCGCGATGGACTGACGCTGCCTGTCGATGTGATCGCCAATCCGCAGATTTTCAGCGTCAAAACCGTCGACGTAGCCGCATCGCTTACACGTAACTACCAGCGAAGCTATATCAATATTAATCGCCATGCTTTCGACTTATGGATGAAATCGCTCATTCCCACCAGCGTTGAGGTTTACCACGACAGCCTGTGCCGGAAAATCTGGCGCGAGGATGATAAATGGCATGTCATTTTTCGCGCAGACGGCTGGGAGCAACACATTACCGCCCGCTATCTGGTCGGTGCCGATGGTGCCAACTCGATGGTGCGGCGACATCTCTACCCGAACCATCAAATTCGTAAATATGTCGCTATCCAGCAGTGGTTCGCAGAGAAACATCCGGTGCCGTTCTACTCCTGCATCTTTGATAATGCGATAACTGACTGTTATTCATGGAGTATCAGCAAAGACGGTTATTTTATCTTTGGCGGTGCCTATCCAATGAAAGACGGCCAGGCGCGCTTCACGGCGCTAAAAGAGAAAATGAGCGCCTTTCAGTTCCAGTTTGGTAAGGCGGTAAAAAGCGAAAAATGCACGGTGCTGTTTCCCTCACGCTGGCAGGATTTTGTCTGCGGTAAGGACAACGCCTTTCTGATTGGTGAAGCGGCGGGATTTATCAGCGCCAGCTCGCTGGAGGGGATTAGCTATGCGCTGGATAGTGCAGAGATTCTGCGTTCGGTGTTACTGAAGCAGCCGGAGAAGAGCAACGCCGCTTACTGGCGCGCCACCCGCAAACTGCGTTTAAAACTCTTCGGCAAAATAGTAAAAAGCCGATGCCTGACCGCACCGGCTTTAAGAAAATGGATTATGCGCAGTGGTGTGGCGCATATTCCACAGTTTAAAGATTATCCAACGCGCTTCACATCGCCCACCAGCAGGATGTAAGAGAGCGCGCCAATCAACGCGACGGCGGAGATATAAACCAGTGCAGGCGCGAAACCGTAACCCTGCGCCAGGTACCCCACCACCAGCGGAACGGTGATGCCGCCCAGACCACCGGCGAAGTTAAACACGCCGCCGGTTAAACCAATCAGCCGCATCGGTGCCAGAGAAGAGACTAACGACCAGGTAATCGAAGCAAAACCGTTGCCGAAGAATGCCAGCGCCATCAGGCACATAATCATCATCGGATCGTTGGTGTAGTTAGCACCCATAATGCAGGTGGAGATCAGCAAACCGCAGATAATCGGCGTTTTACGCGCAAAGCCCAGTGAAAAGCCCTTACGTACCAGCAGATCCGCGACCCAGCCTGAGAGCAGGACGCCAACAAACGCCGCAAGGAATGGCACCGTGGTCATAAAGCCCGCTTTCAGCGCTGTGATTCCTTTTTCCTGGGTTAAATAGTTCGGGAACCAGGTTAAGAAGAACCACAGTGTAGAAGCCACCGCAAATTGCCCAAGATAGACGCCGATCAGTTTACGATGGAACACCAGTTTCCAGTCTTTGGCGGTTAGCGGCTGACGCGCCTCTTTTTTCACTGGCGCATCGCCATCCACCAGACCGCCGCCGTCACGAATGTAATCCAGTTCAGCTTTGCTAATGCCTTTGGTCAGGCGCGGCGGCTGATAAACCTTAAACCAAATCAGCGACCAGATAATGCCGATACCGCCGGTGACAATGAACACCCAGTGCCAGCTCAACATTTCCTGAATCCAGATCAGCAGCGGAGTCAGAAACGCCAGACCGACAAACTGACCAGACGTATAAAAACCCACGGCAGAAGCGCGTTCATGTTCCGGGAACCAGCTGGTCACCATCCGGTTATTGGTCGGGAACGCGGGCGCTTCGAAAATACCGGTTATCGCGCGCAGACCAATTAATGACATTAAGCCCGTGGCAAAGCCCTGGAATAACGTCGCCACTGACCAGCCAAATATCGCAATAAAATAAGTCACGCGAGAACCTACGCGATCTAAAAACCAACCGCCGGGGATCTGGCATAAGGTATATAGCCAGGCGAAGGCCGAAAATACATAGCCCATTTCCGCTTTGGTAATGCCGAACTCTTCCTGAATATGGGCGGAAGCCACGGCAAGGTTAGCGCGGTCGACATAACAAATGACCACCGTAATAAAGATCATCACCAGCGTCAGATAACGCCGACGCCCCGGTTTTGCTGCATTCACGGGAATATCCATAGCGAGCTTTCTCCAGATTTTGGGCATAGCGAAGCCGCTCACCATGCCCTGTAATGTACAGAGGGTTATATTTTTGTATTGCTGTTTTAGTGCCCGATGAGGGGCTTACGTGGCAGGAATTACCACTCTGCTACGCTGTTATCTTCATGACGCCAGAGCGGATTACGCCAGTCCGGGGCATTTTTACTGAACTCAATAACTTTGGCTTCGTCGATTTCCACGCCTAAGCCCGGTTTCGTTAATGGTTTAAAGAAGCCGCCGACCATGCTGAAGTCTTCTTTATTTTTCACAAAGTCGAGTAACTCCGCGCCTTTGTTGTAATGAATGCCCATACTTTGTTCCTGAAGTACCGCGTTATAGGAAACAAAGTCGATATGCAGGCAAGCCGCCAGTGCAATCGGGCCGAGCGGACAGTGCGGCGCAAGGGTCACGTCATAGGCTTCTGCCATTCCGGCAATTTTGTAGCATTCAGTAATACCGCCTGCGTGGGAGAGATCCGGTTGCAGAATCGAAATACCGCCAGCTTCCAGCACGCGTTTAAAATCGAAGCGTGAGAACATGCGCTCACCCGCCGCCAGTGGAATATGCGTTTGTGCCGCCAGTTTCGGGTAGTATTCGGCTTGTTCCGCCAGCACCGGCTCTTCAATAAACAGAGGGCGATACGGTTCCAGTTCTTTAATCAGCACTTTCGCCATCGGCGCGCTGACGCGACCGTGGAAATCAAGACCAAACTCAATCTGATTGCCAAAAGCTTCACGAATTTGTGCCACGGTGTTGACCGCCGCATCTACCGCGCGGGAGTTATCAATCAATCCCAGTTCTTCACAACCGTTCAGTTTGAAGGTATCGAAGCCGATTTCGCGTAGCGTTTTAATGCCGTCGATAACATCCGCCGGACGATCGCCGCCGACCCAACTGTAGGCTTTAATTTTGTCGCGAACCAGACCACCCATCAGTTGCCAGACCGGCGCATTCAGCACTTTACCTTTGATATCCCATAACGCCTGGTCGATCCCGGCGATGGCGCTCATCAGAATCGGACCGCCACGATAAAATCCGGCGCGATACATCACTTGCCATAAGTCATTGATGCGCGATGGATCCTGACCAATCAAATAGTCACCCAGCTCGTGAACTGCCGCTTCCACCGTGCGGGCGCGGCCTTCGATCACGGGCTCGCCCCAACCGACCACGCCTTCATCAGTTTCAATTTTCAGGAACATCCAGCGGGGAGGTAAACGATACGTAGTAATGTTGGTGATTTTCATTGCACTGCCTCTCGATACGCCTTAACAAATGCTGCTGCCTGCTGCGCGGTGCGTTCTACTGATTGCCCGGCGCGATAGAGATCGCTGCCTAAGCCCGCCCCTGCACAACCTGCGTCTATCCACTGCGCCAGGTTTTCTGGCGTCACACCGCCTACGGCAAAGACCGGGATGTCCTGCGGTAATACCGCTTTTAACGCTTTGATGTATTGCGGCCCAAAAGCCGATGACGGGAATATTTTCAGCGCCTGCGCGCCCGCGTCGATCGCGGTAAAGGCTTCAGTCGCCGTCGCGCAGCCGGGGCAAACGGTCATGCCATAGCCCACCGCGCGGCGGATCACTTCACTATGGATATTGGGCGTAACGATGAGCTGACAGCCCATCCTGGCGAGCGCATCGACCTGTTCAGGTTTCAGTACCGTACCTGCGCCAATCAACGCTTTGTCGCCATACGCATCAACGATGGCGGGAATGCTTTGTTCCCATAGTGGAGAGTTCAGCGGGATTTCTACCGCGTCGAACCCAGCGTCAATCACCGCGCCAACATGCGCCAGCGCCTCGTCGGGCGTAATGCCGCGCAAAATGGCGATCAGCGGGAGTTTAGTTTGCCACTGCATGAGCGATGCTCCTTATACCAGCCTGAAATGCCGTGTCGCCCGCCACCGCCGTCACGTCGCAACCCATCGCCTGAAAGGCTTGCTGGTAGCGTGCAGTCAGCGATGTTCCGGCGACAAGGGTGATGGCGTGTTGATGGACCACGTAGTCGCGCATACTGGCGACCTCTGCGCCAATCAACAATCCAGAGAGAAATTCGCTGACCTGTTCACGGGGAAGTGTTCCCAGCACATGCGAGGCACGAACTTCAAAAAGCTGCGGCAATATTGCGGGCGCATTAAGGCCGCGCTCAAGGCCAGCCGCGAAGGCATCGGCAGAGTTTTCCTGCGGCGGTAAACCTGCGCCAATCAATGAGTGATTTAACAGTAAATGATGTAACTCACCGGTCATTACGGTGCGAAAATCGTTGATTTGCTGGCTATCGGCCTGCACCCATTTGCAATGCGTACCGGGCATGACATAAAGAGGGGAAGGAGCCAGAGCACGCGCACCGATCAATTGTGTTTCTTCGCCGCGCATCACATTGTGGTTATCATCATGAGAGACGCATAATCCGGGAATAATCCAGATATTGTCGCCAACAGACGTTAATTGTTCGCCAATAGACGAAAAACGGGCAGGAACAGATAAATACGGCGCAACTTTCCAGCCGACATTGCTGCCAACCATTCCTGCCATCACCACTGGCGTATTCTCTTCACGCCAGTCGGTCGTCACTTCTGCTAACACCGCAGCCGGAGATTTTCCGTTCAGACGCGTAACGCCTGCTTCTGATTGCCTGCTGTCCAGGCAGTTATCGCCCTGATAAAGCCAGGCGCGCAGGTTGGTCGATCCCCAGTCAATTGCGATGTAGCGAGCTGTCATGTGATTTCCTTTAACCTTCGTGTCGAGCTGGCGATCATGGTAAGCGCCGCCTGCTCTGCCGCATCGCCGTCCTGATGCCGTATCGCATCAAACAGCGCCTTATGTTCCTGGAGCGTTTGCGGCATGTTGGCCTCATCGCCCATCCAGGTTCGTTCAAAAACTGCCCGCTGTAATGAACTAATCGCAATGCTAAGTTGCTGTAACACCGGGTTATGCACTGATTGCAGTACCGCCTCGTGATAGCGAATATCCGCTTCGTTAAACGCTTCGCGGTCCTGATTGTTGGCGATCATCTCGTTCAGCGCTGATTCAATCTGCGCCAGATCGCTGGAAGTCGCGCGCTCTGCCGCCCAACGGGCAATCGCCGGTTCCACCAGATTTCGCACTTCGCTCATTGCACTGATAAGCCGTGGGTCGTAGTCGTTTTCCAGCACCCATTGCAGCACGTCAGTGTCGAGGTAATTCCACTGATTACGCGGTGCCACAAACGCCCCGCGATAACGTTTCATTTCAATCAGCCGCTTCGCCATCAGCGAACGAAACACCTCACGGATGATGTTGCGCGAGGTTGCAAACTCCTCACAAAGTTCCGCTTCGGCCGGAAGCGGCGAGCCTGGCACGTATTTGCCGTGAACGATCTGTTTACCCAGCGTAATGACGATGCGATCGGTTTTATTGAGAGTCATGGAGAGTCCTTGTGCTCTGTATGTACTTCTCTACTTTACCCCGATCGATGCATAACGCGGCAATTTTGTAGTACCAGCGTGATGACGTTCGCGTTTGCCGTATGCGTAATGTAGTACAAAGTTATATTGTTGTACTACAATTTAGATCACAAAAAGAACAATGCATAAAAAAATGACATGCGTCGGGCAGAAATCTGAAAAGGGATATCAGGCGCTAAACAGGAGGGAAAGAAGAGTATGCTTTCAACGGCTTAGCTACTCGTTTAAAGGATTAGTCATGAAGTTGAATTTTAAGGGATTTTTTAAGGCTGCCGGTTTGTGTTCTTTGGCATTTGCGTTGACCGGATGTCTAACCGCAGGACTGCTTTTCAATACCGCAAGTCCGCCACATGCCGAGCAATGGCGGTCAGACTCGATTAAGGGGTTATCGCTGGCAGAGGATAGTAACGGTACGAAAGGCTATGTTTTTGTTGGTGAATCGTTGGACTATCTGTTGACCACGGGCGGCGGCGAGGTGGTTAAAATGCTGAACGATCCGGCAATTCATGGCGAAAGAATCACCGTTTCCGATAACGCGAAATTTATTTTAAGCAGCAGTGATACTAATTTTTCTGGTTCAATAATTCTCTATTACGACTGGGATAATGAGGAAGATAAAGCACTGGCGACACAATATGGTTTTATTTGTAATACCCAGCGTTGTACCTGGGCACTTGACGGCCTGAAAGGCTCTATCCACCAGAAAAATAAAAAAGCGGATTACTCAAACGTGATGGTTTTCCATCAACCCTTTACGGTGGGATTTTATAAGTACAAAGCAACTGATGGCGTTCCGCGCGGCCTCGCTAATGCGCTGCTACCAGTCACTCTTACGCTGGATATAGTAACGTCACCACTCCAGTTCCTGATTTTATGCACGACCAGAAATTGTTAATCGCTGCGGGCAAACGCATTTATGTAGTTTGCCCGCCCACTGATTAATTCAGCACATACTTCTCAATAGCAAACGCCACGCCATCTTCCAGGTTGGATTTGGTGACAAAGTTCGCCACTTCTTTCACCGAAGGAATAGCGTTATCCATTGCCACACCAACACCTGCATATTCAATCATTGCGATGTCGTTTTCCTGATCGCCAATCGCCATGACTTCTTCCGGCTTAATGCCTAACACGTCGGCCAGTGATTTCACACCCGTACCTTTGTTAACGCGTTTATCGAGGATTTCGAGGAAGTACGGCGCACTTTTCAGCACAGTGTATTTTTCTTTCACTTCCTGCGGAATACGCGCAATGGCCTGGTCGAGGATGGCGGGTTCATCAATCATCATCACTTTCAGGAACTGAGTATTGGGGTCCATTTTCTCCGCTTCGCAGAACACCAGCGGAATAGTGGCAACGAAAGATTCATGCACCGTGTAGTAGCTGATATCACGGTTGGCGGTGTACAGCGTGGTGCGGTCCAGGGCGTGGAAATGAGAACCGACTTCGCGAGAGAGTTTTTCCAGGAAACGGTAGTCTTCATAGCTCAGAGCGGTTTGCGCCACGGTGCTACCATCGGCGGCCTTCTGTACCAGCGCGCCGTTATAAGTAATGCAGTAATCGCCCGGCTGTTCCATATGCAGCTCTTTCAGGTAGTTGTGAACACCTGCATAAGGGCGACCCGTCGTTAGCACGACATTCACGCCACGGGCGCGAGCTGCGGCAATCGCGTTTTTAACAGCGGGTGAAATGGTGTGATCGGGCAGCAGAAGGGTGCCATCCATATCGATAGCAATGAGTTTGATAGCCATGAGTTCCCCAGGTAGATTGGTTCCTGACCCATGCTAACGCGATTCCGCTCAAAAATCAGTACAACACCCGAGGGAAAAGGGGGATGCAACGCGCGTTGCATGCTCCCCTTTTGCTTAGCGGAAGAGTTTCCCTTTCAGCAGTTCCATGCCTGCGGAAAGCAGATCGTTATTGGCTTGTGGTGACACTTCACCCTGCGGTGAGAGAGCATCAATAATCTTTGGCAGTTGCTCTGCCAGCAAGCTGGAAGCCGTACTGGTATCTACACCCAGTTTTTGCCCGAGATCGGACACCGCATTTGTGCCGAGCGCCGACTCCAGTTGCTCGCCACTCACCGGCTGATTGCCCTGTTGATTACTCAACCAGGTTGAGAGAATGGCACCTAAGCCGCCACTTTGCAGTTTTTCCAACAGCACCTGAATGCCGCCCTGTTCCTCAACCCAACTCAAAATAGCCTGATATTTCCCCGCATCGCCTTTCAGAAAGGCGCCGACAACATCATCAAAAAGCCCCATGATAATCACCTGTAAAGCGTTACGTGTTGACTCAAAAAGTATAGATCTGCGGAATGATAATTACGGATTGCAGAAATAAAAAGGGCGGAGATGATCTCCGCCCTTTTCTTATAGCTTCTTGCCGAATGCGGCGTTAACGTCTGATCCGGCCTACAAAATCATGCAAATTCAAAATATTGCAGGAGTCTCGTAGGCCTGATAAGCGTAGCGCATCATGCACGCTCGCATTGTTAACGCCATTAAATATCGATATTCGCCGCTTTCAGGGCATTCTCTTCGATAAACGCACGACGCGGTTCAACGGCGTCGCCCATCAGCGTGGTGAACAACTGATCGGCAGCAATCGCATCTTTAACGGTAACGCGCAGCATACGACGGCTTTCCGGGTCCATGGTGGTTTCCCACAGCTGTTCCGGGTTCATCTCGCCCAGACCTTTATAACGCTGGATGGAGAGGCCGCGACGGGACTCTTTCACCAGCCAGTCCAGCGCCTGCTCGAAGCTGGCTACCGGCTGACGACGCTCGCCACGTTCGATAAACGCATCTTCTTCCAGAAGGCCACGCAGTTTCTCACCCAGCGTGCAGATACGACGATATTCGCCACCGGTGATAAACTCGTGATCCAGCGGATAGTCAGTATCCACACCGTGGGTACGCACGCGAACAATCGGTTCAAACAGGTTTTGATCAGCATTGGTGTGGACATCAAACTTCCACTGGCTGCCGTGCTGTTCTTTGTCGTTCAGTTCGCTGACCAGGGCGTTCACCCAACGGGTAACGGTCTGCTCATCAGAGAGGTCGGCTTCCGTCAGCGTCGGCTGATAGATAAGCTCTTTCAGCATTGCTTTCGGATAACGACGCTCCATGCGGTTGATCATTTTCTGCGTCGCGTTGTACTCAGACACCAGTTTCTCTAACGCTTCGCCAGCCAATGCCGGTGCACTGGCGTTGGTGTGCAGCGTTGCGCCATCCAGCGCAATAGAGATCTGGTACTGATCCATCGCTTCGTCGTCTTTAATGTACTGTTCCTGCTTGCCTTTCTTCACTTTGTACAGCGGCGGCTGAGCGATGTAGACGTGACCGCGTTCAACGATTTCCGGCATCTGACGATAGAAGAAGGTCAACAGCAGCGTACGAATGTGCGAGCCGTCGACGTCCGCATCGGTCATGATGATGATGCTGTGATAACGCAGTTTGTCCGGGTTGTACTCGTCACGACCGATACCACAACCAAGCGCGGTGATCAGCGTCGCCACTTCCTGGGAAGAGAGCATCTTATCGAAGCGCGCTTTCTCGACGTTGAGGATTTTACCCTTCAGCGGCAGAATCGCCTGGTTCTTGCGGTTACGCCCCTGCTTCGCAGAGCCGCCCGCGGAGTCCCCTTCCACAAGGTACAGTTCAGAGAGCGCCGGGTCGCGTTCCTGACAGTCCGCCAGTTTACCTGGCAGGCCCGCTAAATCCAGCGCACCTTTACGACGGGTCATTTCACGAGCGCGACGCGCAGCTTCACGGGCACGAGCAGCATCGATAATTTTGCCGACTACGATTTTCGCGTCGGTTGGGTTTTCCAGCAGGTATTCTGCCAGCAGTTCGTTCATCTGCTGTTCAACCGCCGATTTCACCTCAGAAGAAACCAGTTTGTCTTTGGTCTGAGAGGAGAATTTCGGGTCCGGCACTTTTACGGAAACGACGGCAATCAGGCCTTCACGCGCATCGTCACCGGTGGCGCTGACTTTGGCTTTTTTGCTGTAGCCTTCTTTATCCATGTAGGCGTTCAGAGTACGGGTCATCGCCGCACGGAAGCCTGCCAGGTGAGTACCGCCATCACGCTGCGGAATGTTGTTGGTAAAGCAGTAGATGTTTTCCTGGAAGCCATCATTCCACTGCAATGCAACTTCAACGCCGATACCGTCTTTTTCGGTGGAGAAGTAGAAGATATTCGGGTGGATCGGCGTTTTGTTTTTGTTCAGATATTCAACGAACGCCTTGATACCGCCTTCATAGTGGAAGTGGTCTTCTTTGCCGTCGCGCTTGTCGCGCAGACGAATGGAAACGCCAGAGTTGAGGAACGACAACTCACGCAGGCGTTTCGCCAGAATGTCATATTCGAATTCGGTCACATTGGTGAAGGTTTCGAGGCTTGGCCAGAAACGCACCATGGTGCCGGTTTTTTCAGTCTCGCCGGTAACCGCCAGCGGAGCCTGCGGTACACCGTGTTCGTAGATCTGACGGTGAATTTTACCCTCGCGCTGGATAACCAGCTCCAGTTTTTGCGACAGGGCGTTTACTACCGAAACACCAACGCCGTGCAGACCGCCGGACACTTTATAGGAGTTATCGTCAAATTTACCGCCTGCGTGCAGGACGGTCATGATCACTTCCGCCGCCGATACGCCCTCTTCCGGGTGAATACCGGTCGGAATGCCGCGCCCGTCATCCTGTACAGAGACAGAGTTATCGGCGTGAATGGTGACGATAATTTCTTTACAGTGACCCGCGAGCGCTTCGTCGATAGCGTTATCTACCACCTCGAATACCATGTGGTGCAGACCGGTGCCGTCATCCGTGTCGCCGATATACATACCCGGGCGCTTACGCACCGCATCCAGCCCTTTCAGGACTTTGATACTGGAGGAGTCATAAGAATTCGACATCAACGTTTCTCGCTCATTTATTCTTGGGTTAATCCGTTATTTTACCCTTTTCCACGGTAAACATCTTCGAATTTTCGTCCGACATGTCTATTACGTGTTCAGCACTGATCGCGCTGACAAAGACCTGTGATTGCGTCGCTTTTAAGCGGCTGGCAAGCAGCCCGCGACGCTCATCATCAAGCTCAGAGGCAAAATCATCTATCAGGTAGAGACACCGCCGCCCGCTTTCACGGGTGAGGAACTCTCCTTGCGCCAGACGTAAGGCGCACATCAACAGCTTAAGCTGTCCACGCGATAAGGTATCTTCCACCGGCGCACCGTCGGCGCGAATGCGTAAGTCCGCTTTATGCGGACCGTGCGCGGTGTAGGTTAGCTGGCGATCGCGTTCAAAATTACGTTCCAGCACCTCAGCATATTCTGTCTCTTTCTCCCAGCCGCGCTGAAAAGAGAAAGTCAGAGTAAACTCCGGGAGAAATTGCTTACAGGTATCGGCCATATCAGCGGCGATACCGGCGCTGTACTCGGCGCGCCAGGTACTGATTTGTTCTGCCAGCGGGATCAGTTCTTTGTCCCACGGGCGTAGCTGTTCATAACGAGTCACCTGGCGCAGTGCCGCATTGCGCTGCTTGAGTAATCGCTTGAGATTGCTCCAGGCGGTGAAAAATCCGGGTTCGTTGTGAAAGCATCCCCAGTCGAGGAAAGCTCTTCTGTATTTGGGGCCGCCGTTGAGTAAAGTAAACCCTTCTGGCGTTATCAGTTGCATCGGCATCAGGTGCGCCAGCTCGGCGACCTTATGCCCGTCAGTACCGTCGATGCGGACTTTGCTGTCGCCCTGTTTATCTTTGGTTAGGCCAATCGCCGTCTCGCGCTCTTCGCCCTGTAAACGCCCATGGAGAATAAACGCCTCCTGCTCGTGGCGAATAACACGACCAATCTGCAAACTGCGAAACGCCCGACCGTGGCCGAGCGTATAGATGGCTTCCAGCACGCTGGTTTTGCCACTGCCGTTGGCACCTACCAGAAAGTTAAAGCCGGGAGATAAAGCGAGATCCGCGGTTTCAATGTTGCGGAAATCGCGGATCAACAAACGGGTGAGGGACATTACAGTCTCATTGGCATGACAACATAGGCAGCCGACTGTGATGCGGCATCTTCAATCTGCACACTGGAAACCGAATCGGTCAGCATCATGCGCACGTTTTCGCATTTCAGCGCGTTCAGAACATCCAGCACATAGCTGACGTTGAAGCCAATTTCCATCTCCGCACCGCTATAGGTAACGTCGAGGATCTCTTCCGCTTCTTCCTGTTCCGGGTTATTGGCGGTGATTTTCAGCTGATTTTCGCTGACATACAGACGCACGCCGCGGAATTTCTCGTTGGAGAGGATAGCCGCACGGGCAAACGCTTGCTTGAGCAGATCGCAGCCTGCTTCCAGATGTTTGTCCGGATTCTTCGGCAGAACACGGCGGTAATCCGGGAAGCGACCATCCACCAGTTTGGAAGTGAAGATAAAGTCGCCGACGTGGGCGCGAATGTTGTTGCTGCCAATTTGCACGCGCAGCGGATTGTCGCCGCCGTCGAGCATACGCATCAGTTCAATCACACCTTTACGCGGCACGATCACCGAATGGCTTGGCAAAGACTGACCAAGTGGCATGGAACAGACCGCCAGACGGTGACCGTCGGTCGCCACGGTACGCAGTTCTTCACCTTCGGTTTCGAACAGCATACCGTTTAAGTAATAGCGAACATCCTGATGCGCCATCGAAAACTGAGTCGCTTCAATCAGACGCTTCATCGTCGCCTGCGGCAGGGTAAATTCGACTTCGCTCTGCCAGTCATCGAGGTTCGGGAAATCCGCCGCTGGCAGGGTAGAAAGCGAAAAACGGCTACGCCCGGAACGCACCAGCATCCGCTCACCTTCCAGTTGCACGGCAATTTCCGCGCCTTCAGGCAGACCACGGCAGATATCAAAGAATTTGCGCGCCGGAACGGTCGTCGCCCCTGGTTCGTGCGGCTGAACCAGCGCAACACGTGCCACCATTTCCATCTCGAGATCGGTACCGGTCAGCGACAACGTACCGTCAGCAACCTGTAACAGCAGATTACCGAGAATCGGTAGCGTAGGACGACCACCTAACGGACCGCTCACCTGTTGTAGCGGTTTTAATAAATGCTCACGTTCTACGGTAAATTTCATAGGTTTACGATGACAATGTTCTGATTAAATTTGAAAAATCTTCTTTGATATCGTGGCTCTCTTCACGCAACTGCTCGATCTTCCGGCAAGCATGAAGCACCGTTGTGTGGTCACGACCACCAAACGCATCGCCAATCTCGGGCAGACTGTGGTTAGTCAACTCTTTCGCCAGCGCCATCGCCATCTGGCGCGGACGCGCCACCGAGCGGGATCGACGCTTGGAAAGGAGATCCGCAACTTTGATCTTGTAGTACTCTGCCACCGTCTTCTGAATATTGTCGATGGTGACCAGTTTTTCCTGCAATGCCAGCAAGTCGCGCAGCGCCTCACGCACGAAGTCGATGGTGATCGCCCGTCCGGTAAAGTTGGCGTTAGCAATGACGCGGTTCAACGCCCCTTCCAGCTCACGTACGTTAGAGCGTAGACGCTTGGCGATAAAGAACGCCACTTCGCCCGGCAAACGAATGTCGTTTTCGTCGGCCTTTTTCATCAGGATCGCCACGCGGGTTTCTAACTCTGGCGGTTCGATCGCCACAGTCAGTCCCCAACCGAAGCGGGATTTCAGACGATCCTCAACGCCGTTGATCTCTTTCGGATAGCGATCCGAGGTGAGAATGATCTGCTGGTTACCTTCCAGCAGGGCGTTGAAGGTGTGGAAAAACTCTTCCTGAGATCGTTCTTTATTAGCAAAAAACTGAATATCGTCGATCAGTAGTGCATCTACGGAACGGTAGTAGCGTTTAAACTCTTCGATCGCGTTGTTTTGCAGGGCTTTAACCATGTCCTGAACAAAGCGCTCGGAGTGCATATAAACCACTTTGGCATTCGGCTTACGCGCCATAATGCCGTTACCCACCGCATGCAGCAGGTGAGTTTTACCCAGACCCGTGCCGCCATAAAGGAACAACGGGTTATAGGCACCGCCAGGGTTATCAGCCACCTGACGAGCCGCCGCGCGCGCCAGTTGGTTAGATTTACCTTCAACGAAGTTATCAAACGTGTGTTTGACGTTTACGTTAGAACGATAGGTCGGTTCTGCCGGAGCCGGGACGTTATCCCAACCGGAACGCGTAGAAGGCGCAACACGTTGCGGCTGCGCATGCGCCACCTGTGCTGGGGCCGCGACGTTGCTCGTCACTGCCGCTTGTGGCGTTTGTGTCACCGGTTTGGTGCCGACTTCAAAACGCAGCTGTGGGGCATCCGCTCCGCAGAAACTGGTTAGCAGTCCATTGATATTATTAAGGTACTTTTCCCGTACCCAATCGAGGACAAAACGGTTTGGCGCGTACAGGGCCAGCGTGTTATCGCTCAGTTCCGCCTGCAATGGGCGTATCCACATACTGAATTCTGTGGCTGGTAACTCATCCTGCAATCGGGCAAGACACTGCTGCCAAAGCGAAAGTGACACGGCGGACTCCACTCGAACAAAAGTCGATAATGACTAAGGCTGAAACATTCATGATTGTTGACGTACGTCGAAAAGACCCTGCTTGAGGGTGACGCACGAACCGCTGTCTGCG
Source organism: Escherichia sp. 94.0001 (assembly GCF_013369155.2). Taxonomy (NCBI): domain Bacteria; kingdom Pseudomonadati; phylum Pseudomonadota; class Gammaproteobacteria; order Enterobacterales; family Enterobacteriaceae; genus Escherichia; species Escherichia sp. 94.0001. Next base: position 51,955 of record NZ_JABWMS020000026.1, read on the forward strand.
GTTATATGCCCGATCAAGATCCTGCTAAACGATCGGGACCGCGGATCATAGCCTAAACTGCGCAAGAGATCTTCTGTTTCTCACAGATTTTCCCGATTTATCCACAGGATGATCCAGAACTCGCTAAGTGTAAACGATCCTGCCGCGAGGCGGGCACGATTTACGCCGCATATTGGAAAATTTAATGACCATAGACAAAAATTGGCTTAATCGATCTAATAAAGATCCAGGACGATCCTTGCGCTTTACCCGTCAGCCCGTATAATCCTCCACCCGGCGCGCCATGCTGGTTTTCACCGGTGTGAGGCCGTACGTTTTCCCTGCGAAAAGGTGCGGAAAAGCGCGGTAAATAAGGAAAGAGAATTGACTCCGGAGTGTACAATTATTACAATCCGGCCTCTTTAATCACCCATGGCTTCGGTGTCCATCGTTTCATTTTTCGGCGGATATCCAATAAAGCCATTGAATTTATTCAAGTTTAGGTAGAAATCGCCATGAAACGCACTTTTCAACCGTCTGTACTGAAGCGCAACCGTTCTCACGGCTTCCGTGCTCGTATGGCTACTAAAAATGGTCGTCAGGTTCTGGCACGTCGTCGTGCTAAAGGCCGCGCTCGTCTGACCGTTTCTAAGTAATAAAGCTAACCCCTGAGTGGTTAAGCTCGCATTTCCCAGGGAGTTACGCTTGTTAACTCCCAGTCAATTCACATTCGTCTTCCAGCAGCCACAACGGGCTGGCACGCCGCAAATTACCATTCTCGGCCGCCTGAATTCGCTGGGGCATCCCCGTATCGGTCTTACAGTCGCCAAGAAAAACGTTCGACGCGCCCATGAACGCAATCGGATTAAACGTCTGACGCGTGAAAGCTTCCGTCTGCGCCAACATGAACTCCCGGCTATGGATTTCGTGGTGGTGGCGAAAAAAGGGGTTGCCGACCTCGATAACCGTGCTCTCTCGGAAGCGTTGGAAAAATTATGGCGCCGCCACTGTCGCCTGGCTCGCGGGTCCTGATAGCCCTCATTCGGGTCTATCAACGCCTGATTAGTCCGCTACTCGGGCCGCATTGTCGTTTCACTCCAACCTGTTCAAGCTACGGAATTGAGGCATTGCGCAGGTTTGGAGTGATAAAAGGCAGTTGGTTGACGGTGAAACGCGTATTAAAATGCCACCCTTTACACCCTGGTGGTGACGATCCCGTCCCGCCCGGACCATTTGATACCAGAGAACACTAACGATGGATTCGCAACGCAATCTTTTAGTCATCGCTTTGCTGTTCGTGTCTTTCATGATCTGGCAAGCCTGGGAGCAGGATAAAAACCCGCAACCTCAGGCCCAACAGACCACGCAGACAACGACCACCGCAGCGGGTAGCGCCGCCGACCAGGGCGTACCGGCCAGTGGCCAGGGGAAACTGATCTCGGTTAAGACCGACGTGCTTGATCTGACCATCAACACCCGTGGTGGTGATGTTGAGCAAGCTCTGCTGCCTGCTTACCCGAAAGAGCTGAACTCTACCCAACCGTTCCAGCTGCTGGAAACTTCACCGCAGTTTATTTATCAGGCACAGAGCGGTCTGACCGGTCGTGATGGCCCGGATAACCCGGCTAACGGCCCGCGTCCGCTGTATAACGTTGAAAAAGACGCTTATGTGCTGGCTGAAGGTCAAAACGAACTGCAGGTGCCGATGACGTATACCGACGCGGCAGGCAACACGTTTACCAAAACGTTTGTCCTGAAACGTGGTGATTACGCTGTCAACGTCAACTACAACGTGCAGAACGCTGGCGAGAAACCGCTGGAGATCTCCACCTTTGGTCAGTTGAAGCAATCCATTACACTGCCACCGCATCTCGACACCGGAAGCAGCAACTTCGCACTGCACACCTTCCGTGGCGCGGCGTACTCCACGCCTGACGAGAAGTACGAGAAATATAAGTTCGATACCATTGCCGATAACGAAAACCTGAACATCTCTTCGAAAGGTGGTTGGGTGGCGATGCTGCAACAGTATTTCGCGACTGCGTGGATCCCGCATAACGACGGTACCAACAACTTCTACACCGCTAATCTGGGTAACGGCATCGCCGCTATCGGCTATAAATCTCAGCCGGTACTGGTTCAGCCTGGTCAGACTGGCGCAATGAACAGCACCCTGTGGGTTGGCCCGGAAATCCAGGACAAAATGGCAGCAGTTGCTCCGCACCTGGATCTGACCGTTGATTACGGTTGGTTGTGGTTCATCTCTCAGCCGCTGTTCAAACTGCTGAAATGGATCCATAGCTTTGTGGGTAACTGGGGCTTCTCCATTATCATCATCACCTTTATCGTTCGTGGCATCATGTACCCGCTGACCAAAGCGCAGTACACCTCCATGGCGAAGATGCGTATGCTGCAGCCGAAGATTCAGGCAATGCGTGAGCGTCTGGGCGATGACAAACAGCGTATCAGCCAGGAAATGATGGCGCTGTACAAAGCTGAGAAGGTTAACCCGCTGGGCGGCTGCTTCCCGCTGCTGATCCAGATGCCAATCTTCCTGGCGTTGTACTACATGCTGATGGGTTCCGTTGAACTGCGTCAGGCACCGTTTGCACTGTGGATCCACGACCTGTCAGCACAGGACCCGTACTACATCCTGCCGATCCTGATGGGCGTAACGATGTTCTTCATTCAGAAGATGTCGCCGACCACTGTGACCGACCCGATGCAGCAGAAGATCATGACCTTTATGCCGGTCATCTTCACCGTGTTCTTCCTGTGGTTCCCGTCAGGTCTGGTGCTGTACTATATCGTCAGCAACCTGGTTACCATTATTCAGCAGCAGCTGATTTACCGTGGTCTGGAAAAACGTGGCCTGCATAGCCGCGAGAAGAAAAAATCCTGATTCGGTGAGTTTTCGCTAAAATAAGGGCGGTCAGTTGACCGCCTTTTTTCTTTTCGTAGGGCGGATAAGCACCGCGCATCCGCCACACAAAGCAACAGGAACATCATGAGCGATAATGACACTATCGTAGCCCAGGCCACGCCTCCGGGACGTGGCGGCGTTGGCATCCTGCGCATCTCCGGCCTCAAAGCCCGTGAGGTTGCCGAAACCGTGCTGGGTAAACTGCCTAAGCCGCGCTACGCCGATTATCTTCCGTTTAAAGACGCCGATGGCAGCGTGCTCGATCAGGGGATTGCGCTATGGTTCCCTGGCCCGAACTCGTTCACCGGCGAAGATGTGCTGGAACTGCAAGGTCATGGCGGTCCGGTGATCCTCGACCTGCTGTTAAAACGCATTCTGACTATTCCCGGCCTGCGGATTGCCCGTCCTGGTGAGTTTTCCGAACGCGCATTTCTGAACGATAAACTCGATTTAGCCCAGGCCGAAGCGATTGCAGACCTTATCGACGCCAGCTCGGAACAGGCGGCGCGCTCAGCGCTAAACTCGCTGCAAGGCGCGTTCTCCGCACGGGTTAACCATCTGGTGGAAGCCCTCACCCACTTGCGCATTTACGTCGAAGCGGCAATTGATTTCCCCGATGAAGAGATCGATTTCCTCTCCGACGGCAAAATTGAAGCCCAGCTCAATGACGTGATTGCCGATCTCGACGCAGTACGCGCCGAGGCTCGTCAGGGCAGCTTGTTACGCGAAGGGATGAAAGTCGTCATTGCCGGGCGTCCAAACGCCGGTAAATCAAGCCTACTGAACGCGCTGGCGGGCCGTGAAGCGGCAATCGTGACTGATATCGCCGGAACCACGCGTGACGTACTGCGTGAGCATATCCACATTGACGGAATGCCGCTGCATATCATCGATACCGCCGGATTACGCGAAGCCAGTGACGAAGTGGAACGTATTGGTATCGAGCGCGCATGGCAGGAAATTGAACAGGCCGACCGTGTGCTGTTTATGGTTGATGGCACCACCACGGATGCCGTTGATCCAGCAGAGATCTGGCCGGAGTTTATCGCCCGTCTGCCAGCGAAACTGCCGATCACCGTGGTACGCAATAAAGCCGATATCACCGGCGAAACGTTGGGGATGAGCGAAGTGAACGGTCACGCGTTAATTCGTCTTTCGGCGCGGACTGGCGAAGGCGTGGATGTGCTGCGTAACCATCTCAAACAGAGCATGGGCTTTGACACCAACATGGAAGGCGGCTTCCTGGCGCGTCGTCGTCACCTACAGGCACTGGAACAGGCGGCAGAGCACCTGCAACAGGGTAAAGCGCAACTGTTAGGAGCCTGGGCAGGCGAGCTGCTGGCGGAAGAACTGCGTCTGGCGCAGCAGAATTTAAGCGAGATCACCGGAGAATTTACCTCAGACGACCTACTGGGGCGGATTTTCTCCAGCTTCTGTATTGGTAAGTGAGTCGTCTAAATTGATATAAAGGGCACTGTTCCGTTCTGGGGAAACTAACTATCAGAACGGAACAGCGCTTGTTTTTTATGAGCATCCTGCACCAAAACTGCATTTGCTACTGGCTGGAGCGACTTTAAACACCTTGCAGTCCTGTCTTTACAGAGAACGATATTGCTTTAACCTATTAAGCTCCTCTTGCGGAAAGTTAAATTCGTCTACTGCTTTCCAGAATAGTTCTTTAAGTACAGGATTGCCATTTGCCTGACTTATTACAGATTTACCTTCATTATTCTTTTCTTCCAGCTGCATCATCACATCTTTAAGGTAATTTTCATTTTCACCAACCACAATTTTGAATATTTTCAGCCAGAGTCCCATATGTATATCATCCCCGTTATTTACCACATGAGAGAATGGCTTGCCATCAAAGTCACGGGTAAACTGCTCCACAATTTCATCGAAAGTGAATCCGTGTTGCAACGCCAGGCGAATCGCCGCATTCAGATATACGTCAATGACCTGTTTACTCATTTTCTTAAAGCTTGCAATATGCAAAGAGCAGACGGCATTATTTCTGCTCAGCGACAGTAGTTCGCTCACCACATCTTTATCATTTTCATAATGGCTGGCTATCACATCAGCTGTCTCCATCCAGGCGGCAACAATCTCCGTATACCCTTTCACTATCGCAGAATATAAGCCTGATGCCTTCGTCCATTTGTCTGACTCCCCCGTCCATTTTTCTCTTGCAGCCATCAGTTTCAATATATCTTCTTTATTTATTTCATTTTTAAAC
>NZ_JABWMS020000259.1:0-377 GCF_013369155.2 Escherichia sp. 94.0001
CCCGTACGGTGAAGGTCACCAATGTGGGCCGTCCGTCAATGGCAGAAGATCGCAGTACGGTGACGGCGGCAACCGGTATGACCGTGACGCCTGCCAGCTCCTCGGTGGTGAAAGGGCAGAGCACCACGCTGACCGTGGCATTCCAGCCGGAAGGCGTAACCGACAAGAGCTTTCGTGCGGTGTCTGCGGATAAAACAAAAGCCACCGTGTCGGTCAGTGGTATGACCATCACCGTGAACGGCGTTGCTGCAGGCAAGGTCAACATTCCGGTTGTATCCGGTAATGGTGAGTTTGCTGCGGTTGCAGAAATCACCGTCACCGCCAGCTAATCCGGAGAGTCAGCGATGTTCCTGAAAACCGAATCATTTGAACATAAC
>NZ_JABWMS020000260.1:0-370 GCF_013369155.2 Escherichia sp. 94.0001
CTACGTCAGTGCTGTTTTTTCGTGGCCTCGGTGACATGAGTTAAAATCTCCTTCAATGCGTCATCATCGCCAGTATGAATTTCCGGCGCAATTCCCGTTTCACCAGGCCCAACAAATACTGCACGGCGATCTATTAACCAGCGACCACGAATTTTTTGCGGCCTTGGTACTATGTATCCAAGTTTTCCGTATTTAACTAGGGTAGTGTTTGTTATTGGGAGACTGAACCGTTTTGGTTTCCACTCCTCGAGCGTTATCAGGTACTGTTCGCTCATGGCCATCACTCCGGAATGCGCCAGTTGCAGAATAGCAACTACAACTGGCGACGGTTGAACATTAAAAATCAGCCTGACTCGGGATCAGTTTTTGC
>NZ_JABWMS020000261.1:0-360 GCF_013369155.2 Escherichia sp. 94.0001
GTATCGTGAACAGGAATACCATTTTCAAAATCACCATATTGCTTCAAAAAATCGAGATGTGTTTCCCCAAAATCCTCTATATCTTCCCAACCTTCTGCACCCGAAATAACGGCGCAAATAGTCAACAGTAGAATATCCGATAATTTATGTTCCACTTTCCAGGCTTGTCTGTAATCGGGGATAATAGAAATATGTTCCATCAATTTTTTAAGTACCATTTTGTTCTCCTTAATTATGTAAGGAGTATTTGATCATGTATAAGCAATAAAAAACAGCTTCAGGTAATGAGGAATATCTCAATTTTTAAACATAAAATGCGAATTGTTTAGTACAAAAAAGCAGCGTTACGTGATCTTTCCC
>NZ_JABWMS020000027.1:0-57022 GCF_013369155.2 Escherichia sp. 94.0001
CTGGCAGCCTGAGTTCACAGATAAAACACTCTCCAGGAAAACCGGGGCGGTTCACTTCGGCGCAGTTTCCGTTTACAGGATGTTAAAAGGGAAAATTCTGCGGCAAAAAAAGCCCGCCAGTTACGGCGGGAAACCTCATCCTATGGGAGAACAATGAATAATGAAATTGCGGGGTTATCATCTCCCAGCATACCAATACTAACAATAAGGTTATTTACTCAGCCAGGTATAAACAATTTGTTCTGTGTGGGGGGAACGGCATTAAGGTGTAATGGGGGGGGAAGCAATGAGTAGCATCAGCAAGAATACTCGCCGCGCTTACTAAACGTGGATGAGAGGAATGAAAAATTCAAGGCAGAGATGGCTCTGCCTTAAAGATAAATACGCTTTTACAGCGGGCTTATTTCAGCTCTTCAGCTTCCGGTAAAGTCACGTTCAGCTCAAGAATAGAAATATCGCCATCTTTTTGCTCAAGCTGTACGGTTACCATCTCAGGATCAATTTGTACGTATTTACAAATGACCTCAAGAATATCTTTACGCAACTGCGGCAGATAATGCGGTTCTGCATCGCTGCGACGGCGTTCAGCAACAATAATCTGCAGCCGTTCTTTTGCAATGTTGGCCGTGTTTTTCTTCCGCGAGAGAAAGAAATCGAGTAATGCCATAACTTATCCTCCGAACAAGCGTTTGAGGAAGCCTTTCTTCTCTTCTTCAATGAAGCGGAAAGGACGTTCTTCTCCCAACAGACGTTCTACGGTATCTGCGTAGGCTTTACCCGCATCGGCGTTAATGTCGAGAATGACCGGTTCACCCTGGTTAGAGGCGCGCAATACTGATTGATCCTCAGGAATCACGCCGACGAGTTTGATGCGCAGGATCTCCAGCACATCTTCCATGCTCAACATGTCACCTCTGCTCACGCGGCCTGGGTTATAGCGCGTTAACAGCAGATGCTCTTTAATAGGCTCTTCGCCATTTTCTGCGCGGCGTGATTTCGACGCCAGAATGCCTAAAATACGGTCAGAGTCGCGTACTGAGGAGACTTCCGGGTTGGTGGTAATAATGGCTTCGTCTGCAAAATAGAGTGCCATTAACGCACCGGTTTCAATCCCTGCCGGGGAGTCACAAACGATAAATTCAAAGTCCATCGCTTTCAGATCATCAAGAACTTTGGCGACCCCTTCACGGGTAAGGGCATCTTTATCGCGTGTTTGTGATGCCGGAAGAATATAGAGATTTTCAGTACGCTTATCTTTAATTAACGCCTGATTTAGCGTTGCATCGCCCTGAATGACGTTGACGAAATCGTAAACGACCCGGCGTTCACAACCCATAATCAGGTCGAGATTACGCAGGCCGATATCAAAATCTATCACGACAGTTTTCTTTCCCTTCTGGGCCAAACCAGTGGCGATGGCCGCGCTGGAGGTTGTCTTACCAACACCCCCTTTGCCCGAAGTAACAACAATAATGCGTGCCATAGAAATTCCTTGTTAAAAAGGGATCAATTTAACGGTTGAACGGTCAAAGCGTTTTCGACTAACTGTAGTCGCGCTGCTTTGCCATAAAATTCTGCTGGGATTTGATCACTCAGCCAGTATTCACCTGCGATGGACACCAGTTCCGCCATCAGGTTCGTACAAAATATTTGCGTTTCCCGGTCACCACTTGCCCCTGCCAGCGCACGACCGCGCATCATGCCATAAACATGAATGTTACCATCGGCAATCAATTCGGCCCCAGCGCTAACGTGGCTTGTAACAATCAGATCACATTGTGGAGCATAAATACGCTGACCGGAACGCACCGGGGTATCTATTAAACGCGTTTTTGTGACCGGCGTTGTATTTTGCGCTGGAGCCTGCGGTGCGGGAGCTGGACGCGGCGCTTTTTCCTTTCCTTCCGTCAGGATAGGCAGCCCCATCTTTTCAATTTCGGCTTTAAGTTGCGCATCTTTGCAGCCACTTACGCCAATAACCCGCAAACCGGTTGCCGAAACAGCCTTATGCATCGCTGACCAGTTTACCGGGTCTTCAAGTGCACTGACGTTGAGTACAACAGGGGCATGTTTTAAAAATGCGGGGGCCTGAGCGATTTTGTCTTCCAGCGCCTGATGAATAACCTTAGGTTCTGCCTCATGCAGATGAACCACAGATAAAGTGAAGCTACTGCCTTTAAGCTCGATTGGCGTGTTTGACATCCTGGCCTTACTCAATTAGCTATTAATCATCGCCAGCGCGCGATGATGTTCCGAAGACTATAAGGCATGTTATAGTCTGGATTATATTGAGGCAAGTCACCCTCCCATTTATTCAGAGTAAAAGTCTATTCTGTGATAAATGGCGCTGATTCATAGCTTAAAAAATACCCTTGTCAATCAACCTATTGCCGTCGTACTTTTGATTGTTCTTAATTACCCTTCCTTTTTCTGCACTCTAATCGTGACAATCTCATGAGAACTGTTTAAATATCCAGTGTTGAGGCAAGCATATTTTTTCACCATCGCTAAGCTTTCTTAACTTTACATTTCTTTCAACGCCATTAAAAGACGGCCACCTTTATCTTAATATCAGCTGAACAATTGCTCTATCATAGAATCCGCAGAAGACGTCTGATACTTCTGTCAGGTCATCGTAACTCGTCCAGGTCAGCGGTTTTGATTACGGATTGATGATGAAATGAGCATAAGTGTTGTACGGTTGGATTATCAGGATGTGCTATGAATATGATGCGTATTTTTTATATCGGATTGTCAGGTGTGGGGATGATGTTCTCATCAATGGCGTCTGGAAATGACGCTGGCGGACTTCAATCTCCGGCGTGCGGCGTTGTTTGCGACCCGTATATTTGTGTGAACTCAGATGGCATTTCCCCAGAGTTAACAAGGAAACATCTCGGCGAAAAAGCCGCTGAAAACTTACAATCATTACAAGGCTACGAGCCCAGCGAATTTACATTCGCTAACGGTGTATTTTGCGATGTTAAAGAAAAATTATGTCGTGATGATCGTTATTTTGGTGTGGATGGTAAGCGGAGTGGAAAAATCAATCAAACCACCACAAAGATGTTATTTATGTGTCGTGAGTGATGCCTTGTTTACATTATGTTCTATTCGGCATTGTCTGCTATTCGTCATTAACCTCTTGAGCGACAGAGAGGAGTGGGGCGTTAACGTTTATGACGGGGAGAGTCCCCGTCGGTTGACATTTACTTAATTTGAATATCGACGTTATATTTTTTAGTTTTGTTTTTACGGGCGTCGTTTCGGGTTTGCAGCACTCGCAGCTCATATTTGCCAGAAGCAGGGAGTGCGTATTGTCCGTGACTATCGAGTTCTGGGGAATATCTGGATAAATCAACAGAATCATCGATCCCTGGTCCGAAGAGGTAAGTATCAGCGCCTTCATTAGAGATACTCACATGCACTTTCTGGCCTTTTTTGGCATAGAAGGTATATGTATCGTAATCATATCCCTTTATTTCGCCGGAGTACTGAGCGCTGCTATGACCTTTTCTGAACTCAACATTGACATTCTTACCTGCAGCAAAGCTCGTAGAGGTTAGCAGTGCAAGCAGCAATACACCCTTACTGATGCCCTTGATTTTCATAGGTAGTCTCCTGTTCAGAATGAGTACGATGAACTGTTATAATATAACAATTCCTTACGGGGGAATTCCAGTGGCTTTCCTGTATTCGGTAAAATCCTGGTGCGGTATTCTTGCCGGGGATTACTTATAAAGGGCGCATGGATTGAACAAACCGCAGAAATCTACAGCTGGCTGGCTTGTGGCGCGGGTTTCATTGATGTTAGCTTATGCCAAAACCTGGCATTTTAAAGAGTAAATGTATGTTTTGTGTGATTTATCGAAGCAGCAAGCGTGACCAGACCTATTTATATGTCGAAAAAAAAGACGATTTTTCGCGTGTTCCTGAGGAACTGATGAAAGGTTTTGGTCAGCCTCAGTTAGCGATGATTCTGCCGCTGGATGGGCGGAAGAAATTGGTCAATGCCGATATTGAGAAGGTTAAACTGGCATTAACCGAGCAAGGTTACTATCTGCAGTTACCGCCACCCCCCGAAGATTTGCTGAAGCAACATCTTTCCGTAATGGGGCAGAAAACAGACGACACTAACAAATAACCGATATCCGGCGGTGGCATTATCTTTGTCGGCGCGGGTTTTCATATCCACGATAAGTGAGGGGAACATTATGTATCAACATCACAACTGGCAAGGTGCGCTGCTGGATTATCCGGTGAGTAAAGTAGTCTGTGTTGGCAGTAACTATGCCAAACATATTAAAGAGATGGGCAGTGCAGTGCCCGAAGAGCCAGTGCTGTTTATTAAACCAGAGACGGCACTGTGCGATCTGCGGCAGCCATTGGCGATCCCATCCGATTTCGGTTCAGTTCATCATGAAGTCGAACTGGCGGTGTTGATTGGCGCGACGCTACGTCAGGCTACGGAAGAGCATGTCCGCAAAGCAATTGCCGGTTACGGCGTGGCGCTCGATCTGACATTGCGTGATGTTCAGGGAAAAATGAAGAAAGCCGGGCAGCCGTGGGAAAAGGCCAAAGCGTTTGATAACTCTTGTCCGCTATCCGGGTTTATTCCAGCGGCGGAATTCACCGGCGATCCGCAAAATACAGTGCTGGGCCTGAGCGTCAACGGCGAACAACGCCAGCAAGGTACGACTGCGGACATGATCCATAAAATCGTTCCGCTGATCGCTTATATGAGCAAGTTTTTTACCCTCAAGGCCGGTGACGTTGTGCTGACAGGCACGCCTGATGGCGTCGGCCCCTTGCAAAGCGGTGATGAGCTGACGGTTACTTTCGATGGACATTCTTTGACAACTCGCGTTTTGTAATACTTTTTGCCGCCTGAAAGCGGCGGCAAAACTTGCATCGCTGTGCCAGACTGGTTATAAGGTGCGTTTTAACGTAATGGCGGAACACCTGATGAGCGATGTACCTTTCTGGCAAAGTAAAACCCTGGACGAAATGAGCGATGCGGAATGGGAGTCGTTGTGTGATGGTTGCGGTCAGTGTTGTCTGCATAAACTAATGGACGAAGACACCGACGAAATCTACTTCACTAACGTCGCCTGTCGCCAGCTCAATATTAAAACCTGTCAATGTCGGAACTACGAGCGTCGTTTCGAGTTTGAACCCGACTGCATTAAACTAACCCGTGAAAATCTGCCAACATTCGAATGGTTGCCAATAACCTGCGCTTATCGCTTGCTGGCGGAAGGTAAAGATTTACCTGCGTGGCATCCGCTGCTTACTGGTTCGAAAGCGGCAATGCATGGCGAACGTATCTCTGTGCGTCATATCGCAGTGAAAGAATCAGAAGTGATTGACTGGCAGGATCATATCTTAAATAAACCTGACTGGGCGCAGTGATAAATTTAATAGATGTTGATGGGGGCTTTCTTAATATACGTCTGGATGCTCGCCATTTCGTAGCCCTGTTTTTGAAAGCGCTCTGTCATAATGAGAGTTACCCGATACCTTATTATTAACAGGTAACTCTCAATCTTTAAAAAACGTCTGTATTTTTAAATGTGATAAACTTTATACCTTGAGTACATGGAGAGAATAATCGCTTATCAGACTTCAGGTACCTCAAAGAGTGTCTTCTTACCGTGTCTTTTCTGATACTCATTACAGGTGTTAATCATTTTTTTTGCCGCTTCTTTTAGCAAAGAAAGCATTAAATCATCATAATCAACGTAGAATCTGGTTGTTTCAGTTTCCGTTTTTATCTCCCCGATGGCGGCTATTTCGGTGGTTAATTTCAATTTGGCAGCATCGATATCTTTATTCGCTTGTTTAACCGTGTTAGACAGGGTGGTAAAGAAACTCTGCACAGATTTTAACTTGTTCTTCAATTCTGGAATCAGTTTCCCTTCAACTACGCCCGCAGCAATAGAATAGGAAATGATTAATCCAAATGGACCGGCGACGACACCGGCATACGCTTCCTTCCTGATTTTATCTACCTGTGACTGGAAATAGCTGCTTTTTTCTGAAAAATCATTGGTTAACTGGCTATCTAACGCCAGCAGTTTTCCGGAAGCGTTGTTGAAACTTTGTGAGCTTACCAGCAGAGATTTTTGCGCTTCATTCAGCTTCGTGATGCCGTCATCCAGTACCTTAATGAGAATGTCTTTCTGGGCGGATGCTTTCTTCTCATTGTACTCATCAAATAGCAAAATATATGCTGCGAGCAATTGCGTCGCAACACCACACCATTCATACACCGTTTGGGTTGCTTCAAAATACTTATCCTGGCTATCCATAAGTAAGGTTTTAATATCGCCAACTAAAACGGAGGCTGCCTGTGAATACTCCTGTTTAAAGCGACTTAGCTCTTTTATGGTTTCATCGAAGGTCTGCCAGGGGATGACCTGATCGAGATATTTATTATAAAGGTCTAATGCTCCATCTGCGGTTTCGATTGCGTTTTTAACTACCTCTACCGTTTTATCTGCAACGATTTCAGTCATAATCATTCGCCTCTTTAAATATATAAATTGTAATGAAACTCCTGTTTTACAACTATTAATGAATTTTACTTCATCTAATTCATAGTTAGCCGGGCGAGATGCGTCAATGTCTTTATTTCTATTAATATGATAAATATCAAACAATGTTTAATGTCATTATGGCGAATGCTTCTATTCTATTTTTAGCCGGGTGATATTTTTCATTTCTGCTGGATGAGCGTCGTCGCCAGAAGGCCGCGTGAGCACAGGATAAGAGAACGAAAAATCAGCAGTCTATGCAGCGACAAATATTGATAGCCTGAATCAGTATTGATCTGCTGGCAAGAACAGACTACTGTATATAAAAACAGTATAACTTCAGGCAGATTATTATGTTGTTTATCAAGCCTGCGGACCTCCGCGAAATTGTGACTTTTCCGCTATTTAGCGATCTTGTTCAGTGTGGCTTTCCTTCACCGGCCGCAGATTACGTTGAACAGCGCATCGATCTGAATCAACTGTTGATCCAGCACCCCAGCGCGACTTACTTCGTCAAAGCAAGTGGTGATTCTATGATTGACGGCGGGATTAGCGACGGCGATTTACTGATTGTCGATAGTGCGATTACCGCCAGCCATGGTGATATTGTCATCGCTGCTGTTGACGGCGAGTTTACGGTGAAAAAATTGCAACTACGCCCGACAGTGCAGCTTATTCCCATGAATAGTGCGTACTCGCCCATTACCATCAGTAATGAAGATACGCTGGATGTCTTTGGTGTGGTGATCCACGTCGTTAAGGCGATGCGCTGATGTTTGCCCTCTGTGATGTAAACGCGTTTTATGCCAGTTGTGAGACGGTGTTTCGCCCTGATTTATGGGGTAAACCGGTGGTTGTTTTATCTAATAACGACGGTTGTGTTATTGCCCGCAACGCCGAGGCAAAAGCGCTGGGCGTTAAAATGGGCGATCCCTGGTTCAAACAAAAAGATCTGTTTCGCCGCTGTGGCGTGGTTTGCTTTAGCAGTAACTATGAGCTTTACGCCGATATGAGCAATCGGGTGATGTCGACGCTGGAAGAGCTATCGCCCCGCATCGAGATTTACAGTATTGATGAGGCATTCTGCGATCTGACCGGTGTGCGTAATTGTCGCGATCTGACTGATTTTGGCAGAGAAATTCGCGCAACGGTGCTACAACGTACCCATCTTACTGTTGGTGTGGGGATCGCCCAGACCAAAACGCTGGCTAAGCTTGCCAATCATGCGGCAAAAAAATGGCAGCGGCAGACGGGTGGGGTGGTGGATTTATCAAATCTGGAACGCCAGCGTAAATTAATGTCTGCTCTCCCCGTGGATGAAGTCTGGGGGATTGGACGGCGGATCAGCAAAAAACTGGACGCGATGGGGATCAAAACCGTTCTCGATTTGGCGGATACAGATATCCGGTTTATCCGTAAACATTTTAATGTCGTGCTCGAAAGAACGGTGCGTGAACTGCGCGGCGAACCCTGTTTGCAGCTGGAAGAGTTTGCACCGACGAAGCAGGAAATTATCTGTTCCCGCTCGTTTGGTGAACGCATCACGGATTATACGTCGATGCGGCAGGCCATTTGTAGTTACGCTGCCCGGGCGGCGGAAAAACTTCGCAGCGAGCATCAATATTGTCGGTTTATCTCCACATTTATAAAAACGTCGCCATTCGCGCTCAATGAACCTTATTACGGCAATAGTGCGTCGGTAAAACTACTGACGCCCACTCAGGACAGCAGGGATATTATTAACGCCGCTACGCGATCTCTGGATGCCATCTGGCAAGCGGGCCATCGCTACCAAAAAGCAGGCGTGATGCTGGGCGATTTTTTCAGTCAGAGAGTCGCGCAGCTCAATTTATTCGATGACAATGCACCGCGTCCCGGGAGTGAGCAATTGATGACGGTGATGGATACGCTGAATGCCAAAGAGGGCAGAGGAACACTCTATTTTGCCGGGCAGGGGATCCAGCAACAATGGCAGATGAAGCGTGCCATGCTTTCACCACGTTATACAACACGAAGTACGGATTTACTGCGGGTCAAATGAACATAGCGGCAGCAAAAAGCGCTCCCGCAGGAGCGCCAAATGGATTAGCGACCGAACAGGTCACGTTTTTTCGCTTTAAACGGCTGGGAAATCACCACCAGCACCGCGACAATGAGGTAAGCGATAAAAATACCGAGCAGCCACTGCGGCATTTCCAGACCTAAAAATTCCCACTGACGCTCGGCACAATCGCCAGAGGCGACAAACACTTGCGGTACCCATTTATCCAGCGGCAGCCAGTCAGGGAAACGAACCATAAAATCACAGGTCGCAAACGGCGAAGGATAGAGCTGAAGCATGGTGTGCTCGTAAGTTAACTGCACACCGCGGAACGCACTATACAACCAGATAATCATCGCTACATAACGCAGCGGAGTTTTCGGGGCGATCGCGCCAATCAGCGCAGCACCCAGAATGCCGAATAATGCGCAGCGTTCATAAATACAGAGCACGCAAGGTTTCAGTAACATCACATGCTGGAACCACAGCGCCGTCAGTTCCAGTGCCAGAGCGGTAAACGCCATCAACAGCCACGCGCCCCGACCTTGTGAACATTGATTCAAAAATCGCAACATAATCATTTCCCTGCAATATGCATAGAGTGCGCAGTTTAAACCAATTCATTCGCTGCGCCACCAGGAGGCAGCAAAAATAGGACGCAATTGGACAATTATCGGGCGAAAAGGCAAACCGGGCATTTATATGCCCGGTAAGTTGTTATCAAAGCGTTGCTATCCAGCCCATTTGCATAAACCATTCGGTTACAGGGGCAAGCGTAAACTCGACGCAGAGCAAGCCGACGAGTGTCAGGACGAGGGTGTAAGGCAGGGCCATCCACACCATGCGCCCATAAGAGAGGCGAATCAATGGCGCGAGTGCAGAGGTCAGCAGGAACAGGAACGCAGCCTGACCGTTCGGCGTAGCGACGGAGGGCAGATTGGTACCGGTATTAATGGCGACCGCCAGCAGCTCGTATTGCTTCAACGTGATAGCGCCACTTTCCATTGCCGCTTTCGCTTCGTTGATATAAATCGTCCCCACGAAGACGTTATCCGAAATGGATGACAGCAGACCGTTGAAAATATAGAACAGCGACAGCTGAGCATGTTCCGATGCCTGCAACACAAACTGAATAATCGGCGAAAACAGTTGTTGGTCGATAATCACCGCGACTACCGAGAAAAACACCGTCAACAGTGCGGTGAATGGCAGAGATTCGGTGAAGGCTTTACCGATAGCATGTTCATCGGTGACACCGGTCAATGATGTCGCCAGAATAATGACTGACAAACCAATCAAGCCAACCTCCGCCAGATGCAACGCCAGCGCGGTGACCAGCCAGACGCCGATAATCGCCTGGACAATCAGACGAATTTTATCCTGACGGGTACGCTGGTGGCGACTTTGATCGTCAAACTGTTGCAGCACTTCGCGGACTTTCTCCGGCAGCGTTTCGCCGTAGCCAAACCAACGTAGCTTCTCCACCAGCAGGCAGGTCAACAGGCCACAAATCAGAACTGGAACGGTCACCGGCGACATGCGCAGGAAGAAATCGCCAAAATGCCAGCCAGCCGCTTTAGCGATGATCAGGTTCTGTGGTTCGCCCACCATGGTCATCACGCCGCCTAATGCGGTGCCAACACCGGCATGCATCATCAGGCTACGCAGAAAGCCACGGAACTGTTCCAGAACCACTTTGTAATGCTTGTCGATATGACTATCGTCTTGCAGGTCGGTATCTTCAGTACGGGAAGAGGCTACGCGGTGATAAATACCATAAAAACCGACGGCAACGCTGATCACCACCGCCACGACGGTTAAGGCATCGAGGAACGCGGAGAGGAACGCCGCTGCCACGCAAAAAGAGAGCGACAGCAGCATTTTGGAGCGAATGCTTAACAGCAAACGGGTAAATATGAACAGCAACAGCTGTTTCATAAAATAGATACCCGCCACCATAAACATCAGTAACAGCAAGACTTCAAGATTTGCCGCCACCTCTTCACGGACGTGTTCCGCGCTGGTCATGCCGATGAATACCGCTTCGATAGCCAACAGGCCACCGGGGAGTAGCGGGTAGCATTTCAGGGCCATCGCCAGAGTGAAAATAAATTCCGCTACCAGCAACCAGCCAGCGACGAAAGGGCTGATGAGGAAAATTAACGGATTTACGATTAAGAAAATGATGAGGGCGAGTTTGTACCAGTCGGGGGACTGGCCCAAAAAATTGCGCCATAGCGCGCGGCCCCAGGAGATCTCCATGATGGTTTCCCTTACCTTACAAATAATCAATGATGTTTTTATGTTTAAACGCAAAGCTTAACGGTCAGGCAGGAGTGAGGCAAGTCTTGATAGTCAAGGGTAAAGAGATGCGGAAAATGAAGCCTTGATCCCTTTTTTCTTCTTTTTGTCTGCTATCAGCGTAGTTAGCCCTCTGGTATGATGAGTCCAACTTTGTTTTGCTGTGTTATGGAAATCTCACTATGGTCATTAAGGCGCAAAGCCCGGCGGGTTTCGCGGAAGAGTACATTATTGAAAGTATCTGGAATAACCGCTTCCCTCCCGGGACTATTTTGCCCGCAGAACGTGAACTTTCAGAATTAATTGGCGTGACGCGTACTACGTTACGTGAAGTGTTACAGCGCCTGGCACGAGATGGCTGGTTGACCATTCAACATGGCAAGCCGACGAAGGTGAATAATTTCTGGGAAACCTCCGGTTTAAATATCCTTGAAACACTGGCGCGACTGGATCACGAAAGTGTGCCGCAGCTTATTGATAATTTGCTGTCGGTGCGTACCAATATTTCAACGATTTTTATTCGCACCGCGTTTCGTCAACATCCCGATAAAGCGCAGGAAGTGCTGGCTACCGCTAATGAAGTGGCCGATCACGCCGATGCCTTTGCCGAGCTGGATTACAACATATTCCGCGGTCTGGCGTTTGCTTCCGGCAACCCGATTTACGGTCTGATCCTTAACGGGATGAAAGGGCTGTATACGCGCATTGGTCGTCACTATTTCGCCAATCCGGAAGCGCGCAGTCTGGCGCTGGGCTTCTACCACAAACTGTCGGCGTTGTGCAGTGAAGGCGCACACGATCAGGTATACGAAACAGTGCGTCGCTATGGGCATGAGAGCGGCGAGATTTGGCACCGGATGCAGAAAAATCTGCCGGGTGATTTAGCCATTCAGGGGCGATAATCCCTTCCGTTTAAAAAGCAAACCCCTCAAACGAGGGGTTTTTTGTTGTTTTTACAGATTTCCCATTCTCGGCGGGCAACGTTCCAGCAACTCGACGCTGCCGTCTTCGTTTTGCTGTTCCAGCATCACATCAAATCCCCACAGGCGATGCACATGCTTCAGCACTTCTTTGCGCCCCCGATCCAGCGGTGCGCGATTATGTGGAATGTAACGCAGCGTCAGCGAACGGTCGCCGCGCAAATCCACGTTCCAGATCTGAATATTCGGCTCCAGATTACTTAAATTATATTGCGACGATAACCGGTTACGGATCTCCCGATAACCTTCTTCATTATGAATAGCGGAAATCTCCAGATAATTATGCCGATCGTCATCCAGCACGGTGAAGAAGCGGAAATCACGCATCACTTTCGGTGACAGGAACTGGCTGATAAAACTCTCATCTTTGAAATCACGCATCGCGAAATGCAGCGTTTCCAGCCAGTCGGAACCGGCGATATCCGGGAACCAGTATTTGTCTTCTTCCGTTGGCGACTGACAAATCCGTTTAATATCCTGGAACATGGCGAACCCGAGGGCATACGGGTTGATGCCGCTGTACCACGGGCTGTTATAGGGCGGCTGGAAGACCACATTGGTGTGGCTGTGCAAAAACTCCAGCATAAAACGTTCCGTTACTTTCCCTTCATCATACAGATGGTTAAGGATGGTGTAGTGCCAGAAGGTCGCCCAGCCTTCGTTCATCACCTGAGTCTGTTTTTGCGGATAAAAATACTGGCTCACCTTACGCACAATACGCAGAATTTCACGCTGCCATGATTCCAGCAGGGGCGCATTTTTCTCCATAAAATAGAGCAGGTTTTCTTGTGGCTCGGACGGATAGCGGCGCGCTTCAGCAACCGTTTTCTCTTCCTCGCGCTTCGGCAGGGTACGCCAGAGCATATTGACCTGACTTTGCAGATACTCTTCGCGACTTTTCTGCCGGGCTTTCTCTTCTTGCAGCGAGATTTTTTGCGGGCGTTTGTACCGGTCCACGCCGTAGTTCATCAGCGCGTGGCACGAGTCCAGAAGCCGCTCTACTTCATCTACGCCATAACGTTCTTCGCACTCGGTAATATATTTACGGGCAAAAATCAGATAATCGACAATCGAACTGGCGTCGGTCCAGCTACGGAATAAGTAATTGTTTTTGAAGAAAGAGTTATGCCCATAGCAGGCGTGGGCCATCACAAGTGCCTGCATGGTGATAGTGTTCTCTTCCATCAGGTAAGCGATACACGGGTTAGAGTTAATGACGATTTCATAGGCCAGTCCTTGCTGACCGTGCTTATACAGCCGTTCAGTCTCGATAAACTTTTTACCGAATGACCAGTGTGGATAGTTAATTGGCATGCCGACGCTGGAGTAGGCATCGATCATCTGTTCTGAGGTGATCACTTCAATCTGGTGCGGGTAGGTATCCAGCCGATAGAGTTTCGCTACCCGGTCTATCTCTGCCAGATAAACATCCAGCAGGTCAAACGTCCAGTCGGGTCCATCGCTCAAACGTGTGGTGTCCTTATTCATAGAATCGATCGTCGCCATACGCGCACCTCATTGTTGTCGGTGCTCTCTGTGTGGAACACCTCATTTCAAGCATAGAACACCTGTTAAAAACCGCGTCGCCGAAGAATTTTTTTCTTTGCGATTTCTTATTATCAGAGTGCCAGTAATTCGCTTCTGAGCGGAATTTTATGCTGGTTAAAAAGGGTGTTCAGCAGGAGATACTAAAGATGCCATATTGCTGCAGAGTCAGGGAGATGTGAGCCAGCTCACCATAAAAAAGCCGTATGTTGAATAATATTTTCAACTGAGTTATCAAGATGTAATTAGATTATTATTCTTTTACTGTATCTACCGTTATCGGAGTGGCTATGCGAGTTGTCATACTGGGAAGTGGTGTGGTAGGCGTTGCCAGCGCCTGGTACTTAAATCAGGCAGGACATGAGGTCACCGTCATTGATCGGGAGTCAGGAGCCGCCCTGGAAACCAGTGCTGCGAATGCCGGGCAAATTTCCCCCGGCTATGCTGCGCCGTGGGCAGCGCCAGGTGTACCTTTAAAAGCGATTAAATGGATGTTCCAGCGCCATGCACCGCTGGCGGTTCGTCTCGACGGTACGCAGTTCCAGTTGAAATGGATGTGGCAAATGTTACGTAACTGTGACACCAGCCACTACATGGAAAACAAAGGGCGGATGGTGCGTCTGGCGGAATACAGCCGTGATTGCCTGAAAGCATTGCGCGCCGAAACTCATATTCAGTATGAAGGGCGGCAGGGCGGGACGCTGCAACTGTTCCGTACAGAACAACAATATGAAAACGCCACTCGCGATATCGCCGTGCTGGAGGATGCAGGCGTACCGTATCAACTGCTGGAATCCAGCCGCCTGGCGGAAGTAGAGCCCGCGTTGGCGGAAGTGGCGCACAAACTGACGGGCGGCCTGCAGTTACCCAATGACGAAACCGGAGACTGCCAGCTGTTTACCCAGAATCTGGCGCGGATGGCAGAGCAGGCGGGGGTTAAATTCCGCTTTAATACGCCTGTTGACCAACTGCTTTGCGACGGCGAGCAGATCTCTGGCGTGAAGTGTGGTGATGAAGTGATTAAGGCCGATGCGTATGTGATGGCGTTTGGTTCTTACTCGACGGCGATGCTTAAAGGCATTGTTGATATTCCGGTCTATCCGCTGAAAGGCTACTCGCTGACCATTCCGATTGCGCAAGAAGATGGCGCGCCGGTGTCCACCATTCTTGATGAAACCTATAAAATCGCCATTACTCGTTTCGATAACCGCATTCGCGTTGGTGGAATGGCGGAAATTGTTGGCTTTAACACCGAGCTGTTGCAGCCACGTCGTGAAACGCTGGAAATGGTGGTTCGCGATCTCTATCCACGCGGCGGTCATGTCGAGCAGGCCACATTCTGGACGGGTCTGCGCCCGATGACGCCAGACGGCACGCCGGTTGTGGGGCGTACACGCTTTAAAAATCTGTGGCTGAATACCGGTCACGGTACGCTCGGCTGGACGATGGCTTGCGGTTCCGGTCAGTTGTTAAGCGATCTGCTCTCTGGTCGTACGCCAGCGATCCCGTATGAGGATTTAAGCGTAGCACGCTACAGCCGTGGATTTACGCCATCACGCCCGGGCCATTTACATGGCGCGCACAGCTAAGGAAACGAGATGACCCGTCCGATACAGGCCAGCCTCGATCTGCAGGCATTAAAACAGAATCTTTCCATTGTCCGGCAGGCCGCGCCGCACGCGCGTGTCTGGTCGGTGGTAAAAGCGAATGCTTACGGGCACGGTATTGAGCGTATCTGGAGCGCGCTAGGGGCCACCGATGGCTTTGCATTACTTAATCTGGAAGAGGCAATAACGTTACGTGAGCGCGGCTGGAAAGGACCGATCCTGATGCTGGAGGGTTTTTTCCATGCACAGGATCTGGAAATTTATGACCAGTACCGCCTGACCACCTGCGTCCACAGCAACTGGCAGCTCAAAGCACTGCAAAATGCGCGGCTAAAAGCGCCGTTGGATATTTATCTTAAAGTGAACAGTGGGATGAATCGGTTGGGCTTCCAGCCTGATCGTGTGCTTACCGTCTGGCAGCAGCTGCGGGCGATGGCGAATGTTGGCGAAATGACTCTGATGTCGCATTTTGCCGAGGCGGAGCATCCTGATGGGATTGCCGGCGCAATGGCGCGTATTGAGCAGGCGGCGGAAGGGCTGGAATGTCGGCGTTCATTGTCCAATTCGGCGGCGACTCTGTGGCATCCGGAAGCGCATTTTGACTGGGTTCGGCCTGGCATTATTTTGTATGGTGCTTCGCCGTCGGGTCAGTGGCGCGATATCGCCAATACCGGATTACGTCCGGTAATGACGCTAAGCAGTGAGATTATTGGTGTCCAGACGCTAAAAGCGGGTGAGCGTGTGGGCTATGGCGGTCGCTATACTGCGCGCGATGAGCAACGAATCGGCATTGTTGCCGCAGGATACGCCGACGGTTATCCGCGCCACGCGCCTACCGGTACACCTGTTTTAGTCGACGGCGTGCGTACCATGACGGTGGGGACAGTCTCGATGGATATGCTGGCGGTCGATTTAACGCCTTGCCCGCAGGCGGGTATTGGTACACCGGTTGAGCTGTGGGGCAAGGAGATCAAAATTGATGCTGTTGCCGCCGCTGCCGGAACCGTGGGTTATGAGTTGATGTGCGCGCTGGCGTTACGGGTCCCGGTTGTGACGGTGTAACTTGTTGTTATCCGATCGGATGTAAAAATCTTCTGGTTGCAAAAATTATCCATCCCGCTGGTCAGCAACTGTTGCTGTGAATACAACAGAGCCATTTCCCATGAGAGTGTCCATTACAATGATGGACACTCTTTTCCCGGAATATGAACTCACGGTACAGGCGTTCTACATAAAACGTTTACGCTTCATCGTTGACTTGGACTCTGGTTCAGATAAATCACGCTTCACCCTTGATGCAGATTCGGGTTCATGTTCAGCTTCGTGATTAACAGGCTGCGAGTCTTGCTGTCTTTCAAGCCTCAACAGGCTCAACTGATGATTCATGAGCTCCAGGTCCTCCTGTACCTTCACGCGCTCCAGGAGTACCGGATCCTCCAGGTGCTCCAGAGCCATCAGGTCCTCCAGGTCCTCCAGCTCCTCGAGTCCCTCCAGGTCAAACTGGCCTTCCTTGCGCAAAAAGTCTAAAAGGTCCACCAGGCCCTCCTGGTTTTTCAGGCCCTCGACGGCTTTGAGCAGCGTCGGTAAATTGTCTTTGTCCCAAGGGTTACTGTTACAGTCAAACAACTTCAGGCTATGGGGCTGCGGCACCGATATCGTTTTAAACTGGTTGTGACCACAGTAGTATATTATTAGCTTGGGCGGCAGCCGTGGTGCAGAGATCAAATCGTTACTAGAACAGTCAAATACTTTCAGGCGAGTCAAGTTCTCCAGCATCTCATCAGGTATTGAGTTAATATTGTTGCCGGCACAGGATAGTTTATACAGGTACTGGGGCATCGACGGCGGTAAAAATTGCAAGAAGTTTTCAGAACAGTTAATCACTCTCAGGTTAGTCGACAGCTCAGGTAGCCAGATAATATAGTTTTCACAGCACTTCAGTATCATCAGTTTCGGGGGCTGCACCTTTGGTAACAAGATCAAAACGTTATCCATACACTCAAGCACCCTCAGTTCCTTCGGCAACATCTTCGGTAACGCGGACAACACGTTATTATTGCAGTAAAATTTCATCAGAAGTGGAGGCAAATTTTCAGGGAGTGAGGTCAATCCAAGATCGCTAAGATTGAGCATAATTTGTCTATTTATGAGACATTCCTTCATTCTGCGCAATGCCTCTGCCCGGTTTTCAGTTCGGATTGCTGGCAGGTTTTCTTCCAGGATATTTTTCAGGATTTCTTTCACGTCTTCTTGTGATATTTCTGGCACTTTTTTTTGCAGGATTTCTTGCTGGGTTTCTTTCAGAGTTTCGTTCAGGTTTTCTTGCAGACCATCTTGCTGTATAGCCCATGAGCACCATTCGGCGACCAACCTGAACTCGTTATATTGCGGGTCCGGAGGGGCCTCCAACGTGATGGTAATATTGTTTTCCATCTGTATTTTCACTTTGTCCGCGTTACTGAGGTCAATGATCCTCTGGGGGGCATCACCCCAGCGAAATTTTTGCGGGCCGAGATACTGCATGTTCCGCAAAAGATGATTCTTGAATTCCACCGTCAGTAAGCGCCGCCCTGACGGGTGTACGCCTGTGTTATAGGAAGATGGGGCGAATAGGCGTATGTCTTTAATGCTGGCCATAATGCTACGTATCCTTGAAATAAATATCCTCTGGCAGCGCCGGAGACGTGAATGTGGTCACCGCAAAGGTGCCACAAAACGTCATTTGCGCTGATATAACGACTCATCGTTGACTTTTCCCGGGTCAGAAATGCCGTGACGGGTCTGGTACATGCGTAACAGATCTGAACAAGTTTTATTACGGCCCAGGCAGCTCTGACGTATTAGTGAAAATACGAAAGCGAACGACCCGGAAATAATCGTTATTAAGCAAAGTAATAACTATAAGAAATCGCTCATGCATCCGGTGCTACAGGCGGATGAAACGCCACTGCAGATACAGGGCAGCCTGAAACGCGTATTCTGTGGGCTACGTCAGCGCGGCAGGTTGCGTGGGGGAATATGTTCGGGCGATGTCAGGCAGGGGCCCCTGATGGTTGACGGGTATACCGGTAATGCGGGGCTGGTTATTCTTCACCTGTTGCAGTCAGAAGAAGCCCTTACGCTGACTTTCTTGAGCCGGTGTTTTGAATTTATTAGCCAGAGCCTGCAATGGTTTGTCATCCATAATTTAACTTTCTTCCGATGTTGGAATGAGCATATTAAAGTCAGGAAATGACAAGGTTATGTACAGGCTCAGGCTGCGTTCAGCAAAGCATTGTATCCGGTGATAGATGCAGCATTTTATTTAAGATTCAGTGTCCTCTTCTGCTACCCGTACACCAATCTTCAACACTTCATTATCTTCTTTCTCGGCCACCGTCCAGATCATCCCGGCAAACTCTACCTGGTCACCGACAACCGGTGCCGCGCCTAACAACTGCTGGACAATTTCACCCAGCGTTTGCTGCTTATCGCGATATTCTCGCCCATCTTCCAGGCCATATATCAGCGCCACATCAGCATATTTGGCACTGGCTTCGAGAATGAAGTCACCAAAGAAGCGTTGATCCAACGCGACTGGCGGCGACTGGCTAAACAGTTTACCGAGTGCCGGGAGATCGCGTTCCCGACCAATTACACACAACACATCACCTTCGCGCAGTCGGGTGCTGCCGGTGGGATGAAGCAACTGGTTATCACGAAACAGTGCCGCAATACGCGTCTCTTTTGGCATATGCAGATCGCGCAGTGCCGCGCCCACGCACCATTTATCGGCACTCAATTGATAAACAAACTGCTCCCATGGATTTTCCGGATGAATATCCAGGCCAACGCGTGACACCGGACGTCCGACGGGCGGAACCACCACTTTGGCCTTTTTCGCCGCCCACGAGAGTGATGTTCCCTGCAATAGCAGTGAAACCAGAACCACAAAGAAGGCGACATTAAAGAACAGTCGCGCATTCTCCAGCCCTGCCATCATCGGGAATACGGCCAGGATGATTGGCACCGCGCCGCGTAATCCCACCCAACTGATAAACACGCGCTCACGTAGATTAAAACCGCGGAACGGTAGCAATCCGGCAAATACCGAAAGAGGACGAGCGAAGAATATCATCCATGCGGACAAAATGAGCGCCGGAATGGCAATAGGCAGCAGATCGCTTGGGTTAACCAACAGCCCCAGCACCAGGAACATGGCGATTTGTGCCAGCCAGGCAAGGCCGTCGAAATTTTGCAGAATGCCGTAGCGGTTGCGAATTGGCCGATTACCCAGCAGAAAACCGCACAGATAAACAGCCAGAATACCGCTGCCTTCCAGCGCCGTGGTTAAAGCAAAAATTAAAATACCGCCGCTTAATGCCAGCAATGGATATAAACCGGCGGGCAGGGCGATGCGATTAATCATTTGCAGCAGTAAATAACCACCGCCAAGACCGATGACAATCCCGAGGCCAAATTGCTGCAGAATATCGACCACGAACATCCAGCTGACACTGCTTTCATGCTGCTGGATCATCGCAATCAGGGTAATCGTCAGAAAGACCGCCATTGGATCATTACTGCCGGACTCTATCTCCAGCGTCGAGCCAACGCGTTCGTTAAGCCCCTTACCACCCAGCAGAGAAAATACCGCCGCAGCATCGGTGGAGCCGACGATAGCGCCGATTAATAAGCCTTCAATCAAATCAAGATTAAACAGCCACGCCGCCATCATGCCGGTTAAACCAGAGGTGATAAGTACGCCCAGCGTCGCCAGTGACAGCGCCGGTCCTAGCGCTACGCGAAAGGAGCTGGCCTGAGTGCGCATCCCGCCGTCGAGCAAAATAATCGCCAGCGCCAGGTTACTTACCATGTAGGCAAAGGGGTAATTATCAAACGGGATACCGCCGACGCCATCGACTCCTGCCAGCATGCCGATCGCCAGAAAAATAACCAGAATAGGAATGCCAAGACGGGAAGAAAATGAACTAAGTAATATACTGCTGGTGACAAGGATGGATCCTAAGATGAAAAGGCTAATTATTGTTGTGGCATCCAACGGTCGGTTACTCCTGATTACGCTGTCTCTTATATAAACCCTACCATATTAGCGGCAGAGACAGCGTTTTACTTAGCCCTGAAGCGTGATTTTTTTACATTTTAAGAACAGGATGACCGCTAATCGTCAACTGAGTGCCTTCCTGGGTGTTATTAAGTATGGCATGTGCGCCCAATGGCAGCGTAACCGTGCGTTGTTCATGACCAAAATCGAGGCCGGTGATAAGTGGAATCGACAGGCGGGAACGCAAAAACGCGTACACAGACTCCAGGTTGTAACCTGCGTCATAATCATTGGGCGTGCTGCCGCTAAAGCTACCGAGAATAATCGCCTTCTGACGGGGCAAAATTCCCGCATGATAGAGCTGCAATAGCATACGTTCGACGCGGAAAGGGTGCTCGTTAATATCTTCCAGCACCAGAATACCATTCTCAATTTGTGGCATCCATGGTGTGCCGATCAGTGAAATGAGCATCGCAAGATTGCCTCCCCACAACATGCCTTCAGTCTGACATGTCGGGCCTTCCCCTTGCCATTTAATGGTGAAGGTTTCATTGCGTAACGCCAGCCAGAAATGATGCTCGGTAAAGGCGTTTAGTTCATCCGCGCCAAAGTTTGCTACCAGCATGGGGCCGCTAAAAGTGATGACATTGCCTTGCGCCAGAAGACCGCACTGAATGGCGGTAAAATCGCTATGTCCGCAAATGAGCAACGGGTCATGTTGTTGGCGAGCCACCAGTGCCTGCCAGTCAATATCCGCCAGTAAACGACTGGCACCGTAACCACCGCGTACAGCCAGCACGATAGTGTTGGGGGTAGTCAGTCTGGCAAGGGAATTGAGATCTTCCAGACGCTCCGTTTCCGTACCCGCAAAACGCTCACAACGACGGGCAATAACCTCGACGTTATTGACCTGATGCCCCGCGTCGGTAAGGCGCTGGATACCACGCAGCGCATCGTGTTGTTTTATGCAGTAACCCGATGGGGCTATTAAGTGAAACAGAGACATGGCAATTCCTTGCTGACAACAGAAACGAAATGTATATCATGCCGCTTAGGTGTGCCGTTGTCACCTCAACGGCGATTCCAGGCTATAAGGATAGAAGAAGTGAAATTAAGATGGTTTGCCTTTTTGATTGTGTTATTAGCGGGTTGTTCATCAAAGCATGACTACACGAACCCGCCGTGGAACGCGAAAGTTCCGGTGCAACGTGCGATGCAGTGGATGCCAATAAGCCAGAAAGCCGGTGCAGCCTGGGGCGTCGATCCACAATTGATCACGGCGATTATCGCTATCGAATCGGGTGGTAATCCGAACGCGGTGAGTAAATCGAATGCCATTGGTTTGATGCAGTTAAAAGCTTCAACCTCCGGACGTGATGTCTATCGCCGTATGGGCTGGAGTGGTGAGCCGACGACCAGCGAGCTGAAGAATCCAGAACGTAATATTTCAATGGGGGCGGCTTACCTGAATATCCTGGAAACCGGCCCGCTGGCAGGCATTGAAGATCCGAAGGTACTGCAATATGCGCTGGTGGTGTCATACGCTAACGGGGCAGGTGCGTTGTTACGGACTTTCTCGTCAGATCGGAAAAAGGCGATCAGCAAAATCAACGATCTGGATGCTGACGAGTTCCTCGACCATGTAGCACGAAATCATCCTGCGCCGCAGGCACCGCGCTATATCTACAAACTTGAGCAGGCACTGGACGCGATGTAAATCAGTCGCGCACTTTGGCCGCTTTCTCCCGGGCTTCCCGCTCGAGAGAGAAAATAATCCGCTGTAATTGCCGCTCCACCGTCGGGCTGACGTTAAGAAAACGGAAGCTCAGACGGGGAGTGGTGATGGTTTCATTCTTGCCATCAATCACTTTGCGCTCGCTGATTGAGATTAACTGGGCGTCAAAGTGAAAAACACCCCATTGCCCCATGTTGACTTCAATCTGAGCGAAGCGCATGCCTTCGTGCAATCCGGCAGGCTTTGCCGTTTCCAGTAATGCGCCCATGCCGCCTAACGACAAATCATACAGGCGGAAACGTAACGTACTGTTATCCGCCAGTTTGGTCTGGCAAAAATAAGGCGGATGGAGTGGGGCGGAGATGCGGAAATATCGGCGTCGTTGTACAAACCACAAGGTGGGAGGCGGTACGGTAATAAATGCCGGAAGCTGCAAGTATTCACTCTGCTGTAGTTGTTCAACAGTAAATTCGACTTTCGCGCCCTGGGTTTCGGCGGTAATGGTAATGTGCTGCGCCTTTAACACAGCGTTGTTATCTTCGGCTTGACTGCCGAAATCCAGCACCAGTTTATCCGGGGTTATTGCCAGTATTTTGCTGATCAGCTGCCCGCCATTCCAACTGATACGCAAAGGAATTGCGGCTTTGTGCAAATCGCGTAACACGCCCAGGACGGCTAACGGATTTTGTTTCAGGAACTGCTCATGGTAATGACTCACGCGGAAAAACTCCTGACTGACAAACTGTCTTTGGTTTATCGGTCACAGTTAACAAAACTTAATACAAATGCGTGAATATTTTTTACATGTTGTTCTTAAATCAGCCGACAAACGCCCAGCATCGATCCCGCCCTTGCCTATACTTAGAGCGTTGACGTAAGCATTTCTTGCGTCCGATTCATCGAAACGAGGGCCTGAACATGGGAATTATTGCCTGGATTATTTTTGGCCTGATAGCCGGTATTATCGCCAAGCTAATCATGCCGGGGCGTGATGGTGGTGGATTTTTCCTGACCTGTATTCTTGGGATAGTCGGTGCGGTGGTCGGCGGCTGGCTGGCGACCATGTTTGGCATTGGCGGCTCCATCAGCGGTTTTAATTTGCACAGCTTCCTGGTGGCGGTAGTGGGCGCTATCCTGGTGCTGGGTGTTTTCCGCCTCCTGCGAAGAGAATAAGATTTTCATAAGGCGGATAGCGATACAGATGTTGCTATTCGCTTTCACATCAGAACGTATATTCGACACCTGCTTTACGGGTGAAAAAAATCAATATAGCACTTAGATGTCCGATAAAGTCGGTTCCCGGTAACAACAACAGAATATTTTTTTTATTATTGTTTCGTTGTTTTTGGTGTGATTCAGAAAATAAATATTTTAGACAGTAGCCAGTCAGGCGTTAAAAAGGGGGGCGGATAGTGAGGCGGCTCTGGCTGCACTTATTGAACATTTAGAATTGATCAATCCTTCAGGCAGATTAAGCCCAAATACCCGTTTGGCAATGCTTCAGTTAAGCGAGGAGGAATGGTCTGAATTCTTTTTTTGGTTGCTAAATTCTCTGGAGTGCCTGGATTATGTGATCATTAATTTAACTCCAGAAAGCAAAAAAACGTTGATGAGCGAACACCGTAACAATATTCAGGTAGCAATTGATGCTTTATATAGCCAACGTCGGCGTAAATCGCCGGGTGATGATAGTGAAATGCTTACCCGTAGAAATGACGCTATCTTCGGCAACCACGTATGGCAAACATTTGCGCAATACTTCCCGCCAGGACTTGAAAAACCGTCTGTGTAGCAAAATCCATAGATATGGTGTTATCTGCCGACAACGCCATCCGGAGAAGTCGAATGACGTTGTCGGAGTAAGCGCTGGTTAAGGTGTGGGTTGTGCCTCTTTGGTTGAGGGTTGCGCCGTTGTTGACTTAACGGTCGGACGCGTCGCCGGAACATTGTCACACGGTTGCTCTTTCGGGCAGATCAAATCCAGCATTTTTAGCGTCACACCATTGGTCCAGCCAAAGCCATCCTGTAATGGATATTCGCCACCGCCGCCACCCGTTCCGGTAGTGCTGACATCATATTTTTCCACCAGCTTTTTCTCCCGATCATAGGTGTGCTGAACATTAGTCAGGAAGTGCCAGCTAATGTCCATCGCCACCTCTTTTTGCCCGTAGTTTTGTAATCCTTCTGTCGCGACCCACTGCAACGGTGCCCAGCCGTTTGGCGCATCCCATTGTTGCCCACTTTTCACCGACGTGGTGTTCAGGCCGCCTGGTTGCAGCAGATGTGTTTTCGTCGCCGTCGCCATTTTGCTGGCGCGATCTTTCGCTGCCGCATTGACGTACAGCGGGAACAGGGCGGCCGCGGTTAACTGATTGCGCACTTTATGACTTTTCAGGTCGTAATCGGCATACCAGCCTTGTTGATCGTTCCACAGGTATTTTTCGATCCCTTTTTGACGGGCATTCGCCAGCGTTTCGTACTGGTTTGCCATCGCGTTATCTCCGGCAGCTTTGCTGGCGCGGGCGAGGATTTTTTCCATTTTAAACATCAGGCTGTTCAGATCGACCGGTACGATGCTGGTGGTGCGTAAGGTATTTAGCTGCTGCGGATTGTCCATCCAGCGCGAGCTGAAATCCCAGCCAGACGCAGCGGCAGAGCGCAGGTCGCGGTAAATTTCAGTGGCAGGTCGATTCGGATTGCTTTTGGCAGTGGCAATATCTTCCACCCATGACTCTGGTCGTGGCGTATCGCGATCGTCCCAGTAGCGGTTGAGAAGGGTACCATCCTGAAGTTTTACAACGCGTTTTTCCTGTTGTCCGGCTTGCAGGTTTTCAACACCGTCCATCCAGTAAGCATATTCTTTTTGCATTTGCGGCAGGTATTGTTTCAACGCGGCGTCGCCTTCATGCTGCGCCAGTAACTCTACCATCAGGGCAAAGAAGGGCGGTTGCGAGCGGCTTAAATAGTAACTGCGGTTGCCGTTGGGAATATGACCGTAAGTGTCTATTTCATGAGCAAAATTGGCCACCATATCCGCAACTTTATCCCAGTGGCCGCTTTCGGCAAGCCCTAACATGGTGAAGTAACTGTCCCAGTAATATACCTCGCGAAAACGTCCGCCCGGCACGACATAAGGTTCCGGCAGCGGTAATAGAGAATCCCATTTTTCGGTGTTTTCGGTAGAACGCGTTAATACAGGCCAAAGTCCGTCAATATGTTCGCGCAGCGACTGCCCTTCTGGCGGAACATATTTCTCTCCCTCTTTCGGCAGAGTGAAATTGACGTTAACGAAATGGCGCAGATCAAAGCCGCTCTGGTTTTGCTGCATTCGATAATCTGCAAGGATCATTAGCGGATCGCTGTTCGGCACGGCATCAGCAAAGGTCTTTTGGTCCGGAAAAAGTTTGGCGTTTTGCACATCGTTAAACAGCGGCCCTAACAAAATATCAGGCGGCTGTGGCATTACTGGCGTTTCTTCTGCCTGCGCCGCTAGCGCAGCGAAACACAACAAAACGCAGGCGGGAATTAACGCTATTTTTTGCGGGCGAGGAGGGGCGGTGGCTTTCATCAATCATTCTCCTTGGGCGAAACCGAACAAAACGGTATTCAAGTATCAGAAAACCTTAGTTCAGGATCGCACTAACTGCATGATCGAAATCTCATTCTGCGAACTGTCAGGCATTTTGGAAAAGGAGATTAAAGGGATAAATAAGGGCGAAATAGAGTAATTAAATAAAGTCTGTTTATTAGCCAGCCAGCGACGTTTGGTTTGCGATTAGCGCAGAAAAAATCATCATGATTTGGTAAAAAATATAACAGGTAGTTAAAAAATATCAGAGCAGAGTAAATTGCCGGATGGCATCAGAACGATGCCATCCGAACGGTGGTTTATCCCTGATGGCTGAAACGTTGCGTTTTAACGTCCAGCGTTAACGTTTCTTCAGGTTGTATCGCATACAGTTTCTCACCCTGCTGGCAAATCCAGCCAATCCCCAGTTCGTGGGCGATTAGGGCGCTGTGGGATACCGGACTTCCGGCGCTAAGGCAGATCCCTTTTACAACCGCCGGATCCAGTTGCAGAACCGTGGACGGATAAATGTTCTCCGCCAGTAAAATGGTTGGCGAGTTAAATTGCGGGAGTTCTTCTTTCGTTTGCGTCAGGTGGATTAGGGTGCGATGTAGAAGATCGTCCACATCGATATAGCGAGCCTGTAAATATTCATCATCCAGTTGTTGGTATTGCTGGCTTAGTTCTTTAAGAACGTGCTGCCAGGCATATTCTGCTGTGCAATGCTCATGCTGAAGAAATTCGTTTGCCGCCGCCAGCAGTTCTGGATCATCTAACAGTGTATGGTGACCAGAAAAGATTGCGGCAATATCGTCAAGCCCGCTCGCTTCTGCTTTCGCTGTTAACGTCATCAGATCTAATAACGTGAAGTCAATTGCCTGACGTAATCGTTCTTGTTCTTCTTCCACGGTCAGAGTTGATTTTGCCTGTACCGTACATAAAACTGGTTGATAATAAAAGGCTTTACCCGAAACAGGCGGAATGGGCCGCTGAGTGGGCGGAGCAACTTCTTCCGTTTCACCAAAGTTATCTTCAGCCAGCTGACGGAAAGCAACCAGCGCCTCTTCAGCTTCTGGCCCTTTCGCAATCAGGCGCAGCGTATCGTTATAGCGGACTTGTAGTAGCGCGATCTGGTTAATACTCTCCGGCGTGACGCATTTACCGTTTTTCTCCAGCAACATATCGGCATTAAATGTCGATAAGGTATAAACCAGCCGGGAGGCCGGACGTACATGAAGGCCGTTACGGTTTTTAATGACCACGGCCAGAGAATGGGCTTCTTCATCGTACGGAGGACATGTGTCAGCGATTTCGGTGTCGGAGGACGGTAAACCCAGTTGTTCACGTTTGGCTTCCAGCGCATGCATGGCGTCATAGATAACTTTGTCGATATCTGCTCCCGAGGCCGCGCTGACTGTTGCTGCCAGTGTACCTTCGACTAACGGTGCCGCACACAAACGTACTTTTGCGGCGATCTCGGGGGCCAGCAACTCCAGTGCAGTTTCAGCACTCAATAATGCGCTACCCATATCCATCATCACCAGCACATGGTCGGCATCGGCAACGGACTCGATGGCCTCCATCACTTTGACGGCATCGGTACCAATGGGATTTTGGGGATCGTCAATTCCCGCGGCAATGGCGATTTTACAGCTATCACTCATTAACATCTGACGGGCTAATTCACCGACACCTTCTCCCAGTCGGGCGCTATGTGAAACTATGACCAGGTTTACCATCACCATTTCCTTACTCTTTTGCGGCTAACGCCAGCATTTGCATCATAAACATCACGGAGGTCGCGCCGGGATCCTGGTGACCAATACTGCGTTCACCGAGATAACTGGCGCGGCCTTTGCGGGCTTGCATCGTAATCGTACTTTGTGCAGCGGATTCAGCGACGCTACTGGCGGCTTCGAGCGCCACCGGAACAGAGAGATTTTGCTCGCTGGACTGACGTAACGATTCCACCACCGGTACCCAGACATCACACATAGTTTTATCGCCAGGTTCGGCTTTCCCGCGATTGATTACACCGTCTACACCATCGCGGAACATCTGATACAGTTCTTCCAGCGTCAGGCTTTGCCGTGCCTGTGTCGCCTGTGCGGCGCGGATAAAGAAAGTACCGAACAGCGGACCACTGGCACCACCGACGCTGGAAAGCAGCGTCATGCCGGTATTCTTGAGAATGAAACCGATATCTTTATCTGCGATAGCAGGGAGTTTTTCTACCACCTTGCTAAAGCCACGGTTCATATTTAGCCCGTGGTCAGCGTCGCCAATTTCGCGATCCAGTCCGGTAAGATACTCGCTCTCGGTGCTGAAAATATCGCCGCAACGAGTGAGCCAGTTAACAATTTGAGTTCTGCTCAGTGACATTGCTATCTCCTTATTTACCCCAGTTAAGGGCCGGGGTGTGGACCGGGGCGTCCCAGAGTGCCAGCGTTTCGTCATCAACTTTCAGTAAGGTGATTGAGAAACCGGTCATATCCAGTGAGGTGCAGTACGCGCCAATTAAATTACGCTCGATAGTCAATCCCGCTTGCTGGCAACGTGTGGTCAGGCGGTTATAGACGCCATACAGTTCAGAAAGCGGAGTTGCGCCAAGATTGTTAACCAGCGCAATCACCCGATCGCCAGACTGGAGCGGTTGTTTGGTTTGTGATTCTTCCTGCCAGCTGCCTTGTTGATAATCCCAGAAACGCAAAGTGCGATGGTATGAGCCATTTTCCAGCAGGGTGTCAAACATTTCATCGACGGTTTGATCAAGGGAAGAGAAGGGACGGCGGTCAATACCTGGCTCACCATGAATGCCGACGCCAAACTCCATCTCATTGTCCGCAAGGGTAAAAGAAGGTTTGCCCGCGGCAGGAACGGTACAGGCACCGAGAGCGATACCTATTGAGTGGCCTTGATTATTCAACTTACGCCCCAGTTTCGCACAGGCGTCCAGTGAGTCGCCACGCTCCGCCGCAGCGCCTACGAGTTTTTCAATTAATACGGTGTTGGCAACGCCGCGCCGCCCGGCGGTATAAAGACTGTCTTTTACTGCAACGTCGTCATCAATCACCACAGTGGTCACTTTTACGCCGCTATCGTGCAGTAACTCGGTCGCTGTTTCAAAGTTAAGAATATCGCCGGTGTAATTTTTGATAATCAGCAGTACACCTTCGCCGCCATCAATTTGCATGGCGCATTCAAAAATTTTATCGGGCGTCGGTGAGGTGAATATTTCGCCCGGACAGGCTCCCGAAAGCATCCCTTGACCGATATAACCGCAGTGCATCGGTTCGTGTCCGCTGCCGCCGCCCGACAGCAGGGCGACTTTTCCTGCAACGGGGGCATCAGCTCGGGTGACATACACCGGATCCTGATGCAGTGTCAGCGATGAATGCGCTTTCGCCAGACCCGCCAGTTGTTCGTCCAGAACGTCTTGCACATCATTGATCAATTTTTTCATTATCTTGCTCCAGCAATTACGGTAGGGCATGGATGATGTTCAACGACACGGCGACCACTGACTGCCGATAAATCCATTGTGCATCAGGTAAGGGAAAAGAAAATTAGCCCAAATTATGTTTCATGGTGAAACATATGTTTTAATGAATGTTCCATATTGAAACTTTTACGCGTTTTAATACTAAAAATTGCGAGCCGGAACACCTTTTGTCACAAAGGATGCGGGATATGAGTGGCGCTTTTAACAACGATGAACGGGGCATATCTCCCTTAATTGCAGCCTCCTGGGAGCGATGCAATAAACTGATGAAACGGGAGACATGGAGCGTACCGCACCAGGCCCAGGGCGTGACATTTGCTTCTATCTATCGGCGTAAGAAAGCGATGCTGACGCTCGGGCAGGCTGCGCTGGAAGATGCCTGGGAATATATGGAATCGCGGGCGTGCGGACTGTTCATCCTTGATGAAACCGCCTGCATCCTTAGTCGTTTTGGTGATCCACAAACGCTGCACCAGCTTAGTGTCCTGGGATTCAATGACGGCACGTATTGCGCAGAGGGAATTATTGGTACCTGTGCGCTATCGTTAGCGGCTATCTCTGGTCAGGCCGTGAAAACGATGGCCGATCAACATTTCAAACAGGCACTCTGGAACTGGGCCTTTTGTGCAACACCGTTGTTTGACAGCAAGGGCCGATTGACGGGAACAATAGCGCTGGCGTGTCCGGTTGAGCAAACTACCGCAGCTGATTTGCCGTTGACGTTGGCAATCGCACGCGAGGTCGGAAATTTACTGCTGACCGACAATTTACTGGCTGAAACAAACCGACATTTAAATCAACTTAACGCCTTGCTGGAAAGTATGGACGATGGCGTGATTAGCTGGGACGAGCAGGGTAATTTGCAATTTATCAATGCCCAGGCGGCGCGGGTCTTGCGCCTTGACGCGACGGCAAGTCAGGGAAGGGCGATCACTGAACTCTTAACGTTACCCGCTGTATTGCAACAAGCAATAAAACAGGCACATCCGCTCAAACACGTAGAAGCAACCTTTGAAAGTCAGCACCAGTTTATTGATGCGGTGATAACCCTTAAACCGATAATAGAAACGCAGGGAACCAGCTTTATTTTGTTGCTCCATCCCGTGGAACAGATGCGGCAGTTGATGACCAGTCAATTGGGAAAAGTCAGCCATACCTTCGCTCATATGCCACAGGACGATCCGCAAACTCGCCGCTTGATTCATTTTGGCCGCCAGGCGGCGCGTAGTAGCTTTCCTGTTTTGCTTTGTGGCGAAGAGGGCGTAGGCAAGGCACTGCTAAGTCAGGCAATTCATAATGAAAGTGAGCGTGCAGCGGGGCCTTACATCGCCGTCAATTGTGAGTTATATGGTGATGCGGCGCTGGCGGAAGAATTTATTGGCGGCGATCGCACGGACAATGAAAATGGTCGTCTGAGTCGACTGGAACTGGCGCACGGCGGCACGCTGTTTCTTGAAAAGATTGAATATCTGGCGGTGGAGTTACAGTCTGCTTTGCTTCAGGTTATCAAGCAGGGTGTTATCACGCGACTGGATGCGCGGCGTTTAATACCAATTGATGTCAAAGTGATTGCCACAACGACCGCGGACCTGGCAATGCTGGTGGAACAAAATCGCTTTAGTCGCCAGCTGTATTACGCGCTGCATGCATTTGAAATTACCATCCCGCCTCTGCGTATGCGGCGTGGCAGCATTCCGGCGCTGGTGAATAACAAATTACGCAGTCTTGAAAAACGCTTCTCTACGCGTCTGAAAATTGATGACGATGCCCTCGCTCGCCTGGTTTCTTGTGCATGGCCAGGCAACGATTTTGAACTTTACAGCGTCATCGAGAATCTTGCTCTGAGTAGTGATAACGGGCGCATTCGCGTCAGTGATTTGCCTGAACATCTGTTTACCGAGCAGGCGACAGATGATGTCAGCGCCACTCGCCTTTCCACCAGTCTGTCATTTGCGGAAGTTGAAAAAGAGGCAATTATTAACGCAGCCCAGGTCACAGGCGGTCGCATTCAGGAAATGTCGGCTTTACTTGGTATCGGCCGCACTACGCTGTGGCGGAAAATGAAGCAACATGGCATTGATGCAGGGCAGTTTAAGCGCCGGGTATGAAAGACAGAGACGATTTCTGATACATCTGAGTGATCTGTATTTCATTCCGGCGCACGCTAAAAATTTTCAGCATCGTTTAAGGGCTTGTCTATCCCGCACTTAAAAGCTGAAGCGATATCCTCCGTTGACTTGCTTCTGATCAAAGAGATTACCCTGCGTGTAATCCGCTTCGAGATAGAATGTGTGCTGTTTGTTATACTGTGCACTGACTCCCACGCCGTTATTCCAGCCATTACCTTTGAAACTGTACTTCTCCCGGGAGTTGTTCAACAGATATTCGGTATCCCCTGAAAACTCGCGGATAGCGCCAGTCTTCACATAGACATTCAGCTGGCTGTTGCCTGCGGTGATGTCATATCCCAGTATCATGCTGGCACGCCCCAGCAGCGATTCGTAGTGATTCAGATGTATATTGAGACCATTACTCGCCTTCATAGCCATCCCATTCTGGTGGCTGTATGTGAGCTGGGTTTGCGGCTCTATATAGAACCCATAACCAGTAGGGGTCAGGTTGAACCTCTGCCCGGCTTCCAGGGAGATGCTCAATCCATTCGCAGTGCCGTTGGCGTTAACGCCGTTGTTCTGACTGTCCAGTACGTGGAAACTATTTTTCTGGTGCGATGCTTTTACAACGAGATCGCTGTAAAAACCGTTGTGTGCCATGTAACTGGCGTACATTCCCATGTAGTCTGAACGTGCGGTACCGTCGCCTCCGCTATAGTCCGGCGATGCATGTGTTGAGCCAATATACAGACCGACATACAACGGCATTTCATCAGAGAGACGTTTATCCCCACCAAACTGGATACCGCTGTAACCCATGTCAAAGCCGCTCAGTTTGCCACTGGCAAAGGAGTCCAGGCTTCCCCCATAACTGCGCAACCAGATATTACCGTCTTTACCCTGATTTCGCAGGTCACCCATCCGTTGCATCAGCGTACGGTTTTCAACATAGTTCAATAAGTAACCGACATTGAGATAATTGCCGCCAGCATCTGCGGTCGTGGTGGGTTTAGGCGTGGGAGCGGGGGCAGGCGTAGGATCGGGGTTGACTATGGGGGGCTGAGCGGGAGCTGGTGTGGGCTCTGGATTAGGAGTCGGCTCCGGAATTGTCCCGGAAGCATAAAGCTCCCAGTTAGTGCCATTTTTACGCACATCATACAGATATCCCCCCAACTCAACCTGAGAAGACGCGCTGAACGAGGCCGCGCCGTCAGTGGTTTTTACCACTGTCAGAACTTCATTTCCCGTTGTGGCCTCGCTGCCCTGGTTACGGATAGCCAATACGTGATTACCAGCACTACTCCCGCAGATATTCAATAAATCTCCTTTATTATTAACGCCATTACCCTCGCCAACAACATCAGCACGCATAATAAAGGTACTGTTACCGCTAAGGTTCTCTACGTTTAATGTGGTAAATGTGCCGGCAGTTGACGCGTGGCTGGCAAAATCGACAGTTGAATGGCTCAGCGCCAGCGTGTCGAGATTAGAATTACTTGTTACGTTCCAGACGCTGTTATTCATTGCAACGTCCAGTTTCCCGCCATTGACATTATCGCTGAGGGAAGAACCTGTCCAAACCGACCCAGGGTGCATATCCAGATTGATTAGCCCACCTTTAGAAAGAACGCTACCGTTGATAAGCATACGACCCGAGGCGTTGATGCGGCTGGCGGCATAACCATCGTCATGTTGCGTTGCGATGGCCATCTGGTCGGGTGTACTCATATCAATGACCAGATCGCTCGTGAGATCGATCTGGCTGTTGGTCATGGCATAAATCCCCCTGGCTCCTGCCGCGCCGGTGATAGCCAAACTGTCTCCGGTTATTCTACCGCCGCTGAGCGCCCACAAACCCAGCGCCAGACTGCCATTACGATCAACCGTAATATCGGTATTTTGCATGTTGATAACAGCCGTTGCCGTCTGGGCTGAGGCACCATAAGAACCGCTGGAAAAGATGCTGTTTCGTTGCGCTGCCGTGCCAGAAAAATTGATTGTCGCGTCTGAACCACTGGTTACGAGGCCACCGCCCTGCGCGGAAGAAATATGGCTATCAGCACCGATAGTGGTTGTACCACCACGAACTTCGACGCCATTGGCAGCGGCTCCAGTTACATCAACAGTGAGTGCATTCGCGCTCACCTGGCCAAAGCTCCAGAGGCCGTGTGCATTATCGCCATTGGTTTTAATGGTACTGTTTGTTCCGAGATCGACAACAGAGTTTTTCTGTACGTTTATTCCCATGGCGCTGTAGCCCTGAACATCGATTGTCAGGTCTGTCGCCGTAAAACGCGCAGCACCGTTGGCGTTATTGCCGTTGAGACCACCGATATAAACACCTGTACTTCCATCGGTCTTGATTTTACTACCGCTTCCAAGATCGACACTGGTGCCATAGTCATTGATGGTTAGGCCTATACCGTTCGAGTTTTCAATGGTGATTTGAGAGGCTGTTAGTGTTGAGCTATGCCCAATAATGATGCCGTCATCGTTACTCTTAATGGTGCTGCCTGTGCCTAAGTCAGCATGTGTATAGTCACCAATTAAATTAATGCCGATGGCAGAGGTTTGACCAACAACATCTACTGTAAGTCGGTTAGCTGTCAGAGAGCTGTTCTTGCCCTGAATAATGATTCCCTTTGCATATCCAGAGGCGTCGTTGACATTGACGGTGACATCATCACCCAGGTTGATATTGCCAGGCGTGTTTCCTGCTGGGGTCATTACACCATAGAGGTTTCCTGATGGATCGGCGGTATCTCCTGTAATTCTGTCACCATCATTAATAGTAATATTGGTGCCATTTTGACTTCCTAAATCAGCAGCTATCAGCAGGGGGGAAAAGATAATTGCATTCAAACCAATAGCGCCATATTTTATCAGTTGAATGGAGGGCGAACGGATTTTTAATTCAGCGAGACGATCGGCTTTGGTATTCCCATTGTGTTGTTTGATGCCCATACCACTCCTATATAGTACCCAAGCTATGGGTCTATGGATTTTGTCATTTTGTTTAAGTCAATGAATAATATCCTCTTATCATCATGATATTTGTATGGTGCAATCATGATGAGCTGCTCTGAGAATAATTCTCTATTACCGGGCAAAATCAGGAACACAGGAATTAATATATATTTAACATCCCCCTTACAAAGGTGAGTTTAGATCGAGTTATTCCCTAAGTTGTCGTTACTTATTCCAATTCGTTACTATGAATATGACAAAAACATTACAACAAACAGCGGTTAAATAATTTGGTGAATATTTTTGGTAATAATCCTAATTAGTTATGGGATTTTCGCTTGATGTAACTGCATAACAAAAACAATATGAGCCATTTTTGCATTACTAATAAGAAAAAGCAAAAAACATCGATATTCATTTTTGATCAATGGATTTTCTGGCATATCGTTATTATCGTGATACTGGTTATCATTTTCATCTTACCAGGATCGCACGTAATCACGTTATTCGGGGGCTTTATCTGCTGGATATTGCCCTTCAGGCAAGTCCTTTTCTCGCCAGCATATTGGAGCGTGATCAATATTGATCAGCTGTAAAAGGTGTCTGATGTGCAGTGGAACACAAACTTACGTGATCTCATTGCTAATGAGATATCCCTCATCTGAACACTTATGTCTTTAATTATTCTCGTGGTTCACTATAGGCAATAAGCACAAAAGTGTAGGATGTTATAAGAATGGTTAGGACTCGGTGAAATGAAAAATCCACGCAATTGCGTGGATTTTATATACTTTTGCGCTCTTCATGAGATTTAGCGAAACCTCATGAGACAACAAATTAATTAGACATTGAACAGGAAGTTCATTACATCGCCATCTTTAACGATGTAATCTTTACCTTCTGCACGCATTTTGCCTGCTTCTTTCGCGCCTTGTTCACCTTTGTAAGTGATGAAATCTTCGAACGAAATAGTTTGTGCGCGGATAAAGCCTTTTTCAAAATCAGTATGGATTTTGCCAGCGGCCTGCGGCGCGGTTGCACCAACCGGAATGGTCCATGCACGCACTTCTTTCACCCCAGCGGTGAAGTAAGTTTGCAGGTTCAGCAGCTTATAACCGGCACGGATCACGCGGTTCAGGCCCGGCTCTTCCAGCCCAAGCTCCTGCATAAACTCGTCACGTTCTTCGTCGTCCAGTTCGGCAATGTCTGCTTCAACAGCAGCACAAACCGGAACCACAACAGAACCTTCTTTCGCCGCGATTTCACGCACCTGGTCAAGATACGGGTTGTTTTCAAAACCGTCTTCGTTGACGTTGGCGATGTACATTGTTGGTTTCAGCGTCAGGAAGCTCAGGTAACGAATAGCCGCTTTCTCTTCAGCGCTTAAATCCAGCGCGCGCAGCATACCTGCGTTTTCCAGCTGCGGCAGGCATTTTTCCAGTACCGCCAGCTCGGCTTTCGCGTCTTTATCGCCACCTTTGGCTTTCTTCTGTACGCGATGAATCGCACGTTCGCATGTGTCGAGGTCTGCCAGCGCCAGTTCGGTGTTGATAACTTCAATATCATCCGCCGGGTTAACTTTGCCGGAAACGTGAATGATGTTGTCGTTTTCAAAGCAGCGAACAACGTGACCGATCGCTTCGGTTTCACGGATGTTGGTCAGGAACTGGTTACCCAGACCTTCGCCTTTCGATGCGCCTTTTACCAGACCGGCGATATCGACAAATTCCATGGTCGTGGGAAGCGTACGCTGCGGTTTTACGATTTCAGCCAGTTGATCCAGGCGAGGGTCAGGCATTGGTACGACGCCTGTGTTCGGCTCGATGGTGCAGAATGGAAAGTTGGCCGCTTCAATACCGGCTTTGGTCAGCGCGTTGAACAGGGTAGATTTCCCGACGTTGGGCAAACCGACGATACCGCATTTGAATCCCATGATTTAAATCACCTTAATATCTTAATAATCAACCTGTTATTGCTAACAGATTGCAGAAATGGAAATAACTTTGCCTATTATACACGGCACTCGGCAAAAATGCCGCAGACAACGACTTATTGCGCTTTAAAGGCGTGCAATCGGTTCGTTGCTTTGGTCAAGCCCTCTGTAAACCACATTTCAGTACAACGTGCCGCTTCGTCGATGGCTTCATCAATTAACTTCTGTTCACTAACAGGCGGTTTGCCTAACACAAAACCGACAACTTTATTTTTATCGCCCGGATGACCAATTCCGATGCGTAAACGGTGAAAGTTAGGGTTATTACCCAATTTACTGATGATGTCTTTCAGTCCATTGTGACCACCATGGCCACCGCCCAACTTAAATTTGGCGACGCCAGGAGGCAGATCCAGTTCGTCGTGGGCCACCAGAATCTCGTCCGGATTAATGCGGAAAAAACTGGCCATCGCCGCAACGGCTTTGCCGCTGAGATTCATAAATGTAGTCGGGACTAACAGGCGGACATCTTCGCCTCCAAGGGTGACTCGCGAAGTATAACCAAAGAATTTAGCCTCTTCGCGCAGCGGAGCGCGCAAACGCTCTGCCAGTAAGTCAACGAACCAGGCACCAGCATTATGTCGCGTTGCGGCGTATTCAGCGCCGGGGTTCGCCAGGCCGACAATCAATTTAATCGTCACGTTTTTTTGTCCTGAGTGTGTACATAACTGGCGCGTAGTTTACTGGTTGCGGCCCCGCTTGACAAAAAACTGCGTATCAAATGCAGATAACGCAATAATTGCCTAAGTGGACTATTAGAAAGTCAAGGTGTTCAGGCGTTTATTTGTAAAGTTTTGTTGAAATAAGGGTTGTAATTGTGATCACACCCGCACATAACCCACAGGGTGTTGTCTATACTTTACACATAAGGAAGAGGGGTATTCCCTGTTACAACCCAGAAGGTTCCGGAGGTGACATATGAAACGCAAAAACGCTTCGTTACTCGGTAACGTGCTCATGGGGTTGGGTCTGGTGGTGATGGTAGTTGGTGTGGGGTATTCAATCCTCAACCAGTTACCACAGTTTAATATGCCCCAGTATTTCGCACATGGTGCAGTGCTAAGTATTTTCGTCGGTGCCATTCTCTGGCTGGCGGGTGCCCGTGTTGGCGGGCATGAACAGGTGTGCGACCGTTACTGGTGGGTTCGCCACTATGACAAACGTTGCCGCCGTAGCGATAATCGCCGTCATAGCTAACAAATAATGCAGTTTGCTGACCAGTCAGTTTGCGCTGACTGGTCAATTTCGTACTTATAAATCCGCCATCGCCGCGCGACGATTCGGGAAGAAAGCAAGGCGGCCCGGGATCGGTTGAATGCCTGCGCGAGCCATAGTGCGCAGTGGCTGGAATTCCACGTTACACACGCGGAGTTCACATCCTTCGGGCAGACGCTTCACAAAACGCTGGAACGCATCAAGGCCACCAGCATCAAGCACCGGAACGGCATCCCACTTCAGAATGACAATCCGCTTGCCTTCAAGACGTGACTCCAGGTCCGTGAACAAGCCTTCAGCGGCAGCAAAGAACAGCGGGCCAATAACGCGCAGAACCAGAACATCGTCTGGAACGTC
Source organism: Escherichia sp. 94.0001 (assembly GCF_013369155.2). Lineage (NCBI taxonomy): Bacteria > Pseudomonadati > Pseudomonadota > Gammaproteobacteria > Enterobacterales > Enterobacteriaceae > Escherichia > Escherichia sp. 94.0001. The sequence continues at coordinate 37,503 of NZ_JABWMS020000027.1, forward strand.
TACGACTACCGGTGCCAGGCGAGTCATACGTGCGATACGACGCATAAACAGTAGCGATGCCAGCACGATCCCCACGCTGATGGCAATAACCATATCAAACAGCACAGTCAATGACATACACAGTAGCATGACGATGATGTCATCTTTCGGCGCATGACGCAGCAAGTCGACCACTTTGTGCGCTTCACTCATGTTCCACGCTACCATCAACAGCAGGGCCGCCATGGCGGAAAGCGGCAGCCAGGAGAGCAGCGGTGCCAGTACCAGCAGGGCAAGAATAACCAGAATAGAGTGGATCACCGCCGAGATAGGGGAAGTAGCCCCGGCACGGACGTTAGCGGCAGAACGCGCGATGGCAGCTGTAGCGGTAATACCACCAAAGAACGGAGCGATAATATTCCCCAGCCCCTGTCCAACCAGTTCACTGTTCGCTTTGTGTTTCGTTCCGGTCATACCATCCAGTACCACGGCACAGAGCAGAGATTCGATTGCGCCGAGCATTGCCATTGAGAATGCCGCAGGCAGCAGTGTGCGAATAGAATCCCAGGTTAGCGTGAATTCTGAATTAGGCAGGTCCCACGGCAGTACCAGCTGTGGCAGCAGTTGCGGAATACCGTTACCCTGAGTACCATCGGCCAGGACGTAGTGGAATTGCGAACCGATGGTAGCAACATGTCCGCCGAGCAGGTTAACAATCCCCATCACCGCGCAACCAGCCAGCAAGGCCGGAAGGTGACCGGGTAAACGAATGCCCAGACGTGGCCAGAAAACCAGAATGCCAAGCGTCACAATGCCAATGGCAGCATCACCCACATTAATGGTCGGCAACGCCATAAATAATGCGCCGACTTTTTGTAGATAATGCTCCGGGACATGGGCCATTTGCAGACCGAGAAAATCTTTAATCTGCATGGTACCGATGGTGATCCCGATACCCGAGGTGAAACCTAAGGTCACGGAAACCGGAATATATTCAATCAAGCGTCCAAAACGTGCCAGCCCCATCAGGATCAAAAAGACACCTGACATGAGTGTCGCGACCAGCAGTCCTGCCAGTCCAAACTGTTGCGAAACGGGATAGAGAATTACCACAAATGCCGCAGTCGGACCGGAAACGCTAAAGCGTGACCCACCCGTCAGAGCAATGACAATCCCCGCAACAGCTGCGGTATATAAACCGTACTGGGGTGCCACACCACTACCAATAGCTAACGCCATTGCCAGCGGGATAGCAATAATCCCGACGGTTATCCCGGCAATCAGGTCACGGGTAAACCGTGCGGCAGTATATTTTTCTTTCCAGCAAGCGTCGATCAGAGCGCGGAAAGGCATCACATGTGAGGAAAATATTTTGTTCACAATAATGTTTCATCCGTGAGCGCATCATCTGTCAACTAAATGGCAGGTGAAGGAGGCATAGGTCATACAAATGGATATTACAGACAAAAAAACCCGCCGCAGCGGGTCTTTGAGCCGGGTTCGATTAGTGTTCGAACATGGCAGAGATCGATTCTTCGTTGCTGATACGACGAATCGCTTCGGCCAGCATACCTGACAGGGTCAGAGTACGCACGTTCGGCAGTGATTTGATTTCATCGCTCAGCGGAATGGTATCGCAGACAACGACTTCATCAATTACAGAGTTACGCAGGTTGTTCGCCGCGTTGCCAGAGAAGATCGGGTGAGTCGCGTACGCAAATACACGTTTAGCACCACGTTCTTTCAGAGCTTCAGCAGCTTTACACAGCGTACCGCCAGTGTCGATCATATCATCGACCAGTACGCAGTCACGACCTGCAACGTCACCGATGATATGCATCACCTGGGAAACGTTCGCACGCGGACGACGTTTGTCGATGATTGCCATATCGGTATCGTTCAGCAGCTTAGCGATAGCGCGGGCACGCACAACGCCGCCGATGTCCGGAGAAACCACAATTGGGTTATCCAGATTCAGCTGCAGCATGTCTTCCAGCAGGATCGGGCTACCAAATACGTTATCAACCGGAACGTCGAAGAAACCCTGAATCTGTTCAGCGTGCAGATCCACTGTCAGCACACGGTCAACACCGACGCTGGAGAGGAAGTCTGCAACCACTTTCGCAGTGATTGGTACACGAGCGGAACGGACGCGACGGTCCTGGCGCGCATAGCCAAAGTAGGGGATAACAGCGGTGATACGACCTGCGGAAGCACGACGCAGGGCATCAACCATAACGACTAATTCCATCAGGTTGTCGTTAGTAGGGGCACAAGTGGACTGGATGATGAAAATATCACCACCGCGTACATTTTCGTTAATTTGTACGCTGACTTCGCCGTCGCTAAAGCGACCTACAGCGGCGTCGCCGAGTGAAGTGTACAGGCGGTTGGCAATACGTTGTGCTAGTTCCGGGGTGGCGTTACCAGCAAAAAGCTTCATATCAGGCACGAGAAGAACCTCAGGCATGCGTCCATTGGTGGAAAGAATCTGCCGAAAACTGTGCGGGCCAGGCATGATTCTTTCCAGGCGGTGTATTAAAGAGCGCGATGCAACGTCTGGAACAAGGTGACGTTGTCACCGAAACTCAGCTTGCCCGGCTTAAAGCATGGCTCTGTGCAATGGGGAAAGATTAACGCCTTTCGCCACAAAGCCATTGAGCCATTCCGGGGCTTGCTCTAGCACCTGGCGGGCTTCAGACTCTGTATCAAATTCAGCAAAGACACAGGCCCCTGTCCCAGTCAGGCGCGACGGGGCGTATTCTAACAGCCAGGAAAGCACCGCATCAACCTCGCGAAAACGTTTTCTTGCGATAACCTCGCAATCATTGCTGAATTCACATTTTAGCAACGTTTCTATTGACCTTTTTGGCGTATTGCGCGGGAGTTCAGGATCTTTAAAAATCACCGGTGTCGGAATACTTACACCAGGGTGCGCCACCAAGAACCACTTCTCTGGCGGATCCACCGGCGTTAGTATTTCACCAACGCCTTCGGCAAACGCGGCATGCCCCCGAACAAAGACAGGAACATCTGCGCCCAGCGTCAGCCCCATTTCTGCCAGCTCATCCATGCTTAGTCCGCATTGCCAGAGATAATTTAACGCCACCAGAACCGTCGCGGCATTGGATGAACCACCGCCGAGACCGCCGCCCATCGGCAAACGCTTATCAATGCTGATATTCGCACCGCTTCCCGTCGGAAGACGCCCGCTGTCTGCCGCAGTTTTCATCAACAACCGTGCTGCGCGAACGATCAGGTTATCTTCATGTTCCACGCCTTCAACGGGTGTTAACAGACGAATATCCCCATCGTCACGAAGCTCAATGCTGATGGTGTCGCCGTAATCCAGGAACTGAAACAGCGTTTGCAGCGTGTGGTAACCGTCCGCACGCTGACCGGTAATGTATAAAAACAGATTAAGTTTTGCCGGAGAGGGCCACTGTGTCAGCATTATTTCACTATCCAGTTATCCATTTTTAACTTGATGCGCTGACCACCATCGGTGAGTTCCATATTGGCTGGCATCGCAGGTTGCGTTTTGGTGTCATAACCACCGTAAACAACTTTCCAGTTTTTGCCGTTTTGGCTGTAGGTGATTTCGCTGAGGCGATATTGATCGTCCAGTTTGTAGTCGGTTGCATCACCCGGTAAACCTAAAATCCACTGACGCAAACTGTTGAGCGGAATCGGCATTCCGGTCAATTTGCCAATCATCTCTTCGGCGTCATCGGCGGTGTAACGCTGCCCTTTATTGTCGACTAACTGCACGTTACCCGGCTGAGCATTCAGCTCCAGTTCGGTGCTGCCCAATGGGTTAGTCAGTAGCAGACGATAGCGATCCTGGCCGGTTTGTTGCCAGAAAAAGCGGGCGTAGACTTTTTGTTGATCAGAAATATAAGCGAATGCACCGCGAGTCTGATACTGATTAAGATTACGCACGTCTTGCTGATGCTGACGCCATTGTGGCGAATCCGGGCTTTTGCCAGGACCTTTCGGCGTGGTAACGGAACAGGCAGTAAGCACGAGAGCAGCCAGTGGTAGCAGACGGATAAGACGAAAATCGGGCAGGGGCATAATGATGACAAGTCCTTGAGATACGTTGCAGTTATAACCCTTAATGCTAGCGTTACCGTCCGCTATCGTCTATGTTCAAGTTGTCTTAATTGCCAGAATCTAACGGCTTTCGGCAATTACTCCAAAAGGGGGCACTCTCTTTTATTGATCTCGCGCATCCTGTATGATGCGAGCAGACTAACCCTATCAACGTTGGTATTATTTCCCGCAGACATGACCCTTTTAGCACTCGGTATCAACCATAAAACGGCTCCTGTATCGCTGCGAGAACGTGTATCGTTTTCGCCGGATAAGCTCGATCAGGCGCTTGACAGCCTGCTTGCGCAGCCGATGGTGCAGGGCGGCGTGGTACTGTCGACGTGTAACCGCACAGAACTTTATCTTAGCGTTGAAGAGCAGGATAACCTGCAAGAGGCGTTAATTCGTTGGCTTTGCGATTACCATAATCTCAATGAAGACGATCTGCGTAAAAGCCTCTACTGGCATCAGGATAACGATGCAGTTAGCCATTTAATGCGTGTTGCCAGCGGCCTGGATTCACTGGTTCTGGGGGAACCGCAGATCCTCGGTCAGGTTAAAAAGGCGTTTGCCGATTCGCAAAAAGGCCATATGAAGGCCAGCGAACTGGAACGCATGTTCCAGAAATCTTTCTCTGTCGCAAAACGCGTTCGTACTGAAACCGATATCGGTGCCAGTGCTGTGTCTGTCGCTTTTGCGGCTTGTACGCTGGCGCGGCAGATCTTTGAATCGCTCTCTACGGTGACGGTACTGCTGGTTGGCGCGGGCGAAACCATCGAGCTGGTGGCGCGTCATCTACGTGAACACAAAGTACAGAAGATGATTATCGCCAACCGTACTCGCGAACGCGCCCAAATTCTGGCAGATGAAGTCGGCGCAGAAGTGATTGCCTTGAGCGATATTGACGAACGTCTGCGCGAAGCCGATATCATCATCAGTTCCACCGCCAGCCCGTTACCGATTATCGGAAAAGGCATGGTGGAGCGCGCATTAAAAAGTCGTCGCAACCAACCGATGCTGCTGGTGGATATTGCCGTTCCACGCGATGTTGAGCCGGAAGTAGGTAAACTGGCGAATGCTTATCTTTATAGCGTTGACGATCTGCAAAGCATTATTTCGCATAACCTGGCGCAGCGTAAAGCCGCAGCAATTGAGGCGGAAACTATTGTCGCCCAGGAAACCAGCGAATTTATGGCGTGGCTGCGTGCACAAAGCGCCAGCGAAACCATTCGCGAGTATCGCAGCCAGGCAGAGCAAGTTCGCGATGAGTTAACTGCCAAAGCGTTAGCGGCCCTTGAGCAGGGCGGCGACGCGCAAGCCATTATGCAGGATCTGGCATGGAAACTGACTAACCGCCTGATCCATGCGCCAACGAAATCACTTCAACAGGCTGCCCGTGACGGGGATAACGAACGCCTGAATATTCTGCGCGACAGCCTCGGGCTGGAGTAGCAGTACATCATTTTCTTTTTTTACAGGGTGCATTTACGCCTATGAAGCCTTCTATCGTTGCCAAACTGGAAGCCCTGCATGAACGCCATGAAGAAGTTCAGGCATTGCTGGGTGACGCGCAAACTATCGCCGACCAGGAACGTTTTCGCGCATTATCACGCGAATATGCGCAGTTAAGTGATGTTTCGCGCTGTTTTACCGACTGGCAACAGGTTCAGGAAGATATCGAAACCGCACAGATGATGCTCGACGATCCTGAAATGCGTGAGATGGCGCAGGATGAACTGCGCGAAGCTAAAGAAAAAAGCGAGCAACTGGAACAGCAATTACAGGTTCTGTTACTACCAAAAGATCCTGATGACGAACGTAACGCCTTCCTCGAAGTCCGTGCCGGAACCGGCGGCGACGAAGCGGCGCTCTTCGCTGGCGATCTGTTCCGTATGTACAGCCGTTACGCCGAAGCCCGCCGCTGGCGTGTAGAAATCATGAGCGCCAGCGAGGGTGAACATGGTGGCTATAAAGAGATCATCGCCAAAATTAGCGGTGATGGTGTATATGGTCGTTTGAAATTCGAATCTGGCGGTCATCGCGTGCAGCGTGTGCCTGCTACGGAATCGCAGGGTCGAATTCATACTTCTGCTTGTACCGTTGCGGTAATGCCAGAACTGCCTGACGCAGAACTGCCGGACATCAACCCAGCAGATTTGCGCATTGATACTTTCCGCTCGTCAGGGGCGGGTGGTCAGCACGTTAACACCACCGATTCGGCAATCCGTATTACCCACTTGCCGACCGGGATTGTTGTTGAATGTCAGGACGAACGTTCACAACATAAAAACAAAGCTAAAGCACTTTCTGTACTTGGTGCTCGCATCCACGCAGCAGAAATGGCAAAACGCCAACAGGCCGAAGCGTCTACCCGTCGTAACCTGCTGGGGAGTGGCGATCGCAGCGATCGTAACCGTACTTACAATTTCCCGCAGGGGCGCGTTACCGATCACCGCATAAACCTGACGCTCTACCGTCTGGATGAAGTGATGGAAGGTAAGCTGGATATGCTGATTGAACCGATTATCCAGGAACATCAGGCCGACCAACTGGCGGCGTTGTCCGAGCAGGAATAATGGAATATCAACACTGGTTACGTGAAGCAATAAGCCAACTTCAGGCGAGCGAAAGCCCGCGGCGTGATGCTGAAATCCTGCTGGAGCATGTTACCGGCAAAGGGCGTACTTTTATTCTCGCCTTTGGCGAAACGCAACTGACTGATGAACAACTTCAGCAACTTGACGCGCTACTGGCGCGTCGTCGCGATGGTGAACCTATTGCTCATTTAACCGGGGTGCGAGAATTCTGGTCGCTGCCGTTATTTGTTTCGCCAGCGACCTTAATTCCGCGCCCGGATACGGAGTGTCTGGTGGAGCAGGCACTGGCGCGGTTGCCTGAACAGCCTTGCCGTATTCTCGATCTCGGGACGGGTACCGGGGCGATTGCGCTGGCGCTGGCTAGCGAGCGCCCGGACTGTGAAATTACCGCTGTAGATCGTATGCCAGATGCTGTCTCTCTGGCACAACGTAATGCCCAGCATCTGGCGATCAAAAATATCCATATTCTGCAAAGCGACTGGTTTAGCGCGCTAGCCGGGCAGCAGTTTGCGATGATTGTCAGCAATCCGCCGTATATTGACGAGCAGGATCCACATCTTCAACAAGGCGATGTCCGCTTTGAGCCGCTCACTGCGCTGGTTGCGGCAGACAGTGGAATGGCAGACATCGTGCATATCATCGAACAGTCGCGTAACGTGCTGGTATCCGGCGGCTTTCTGCTTCTGGAACATGGCTGGCAGCAGGGCGAAGCGGTGCGACAGGCATTTATCCACGCGGGATATCATGACGTCGAAACCTGTCGGGACTATGGTGATAACGAGCGCGTAACGCTCGGCCGCTATTATCAATGACAAGTTTTTCTACAATGCTTAGCGTTCATCTCATTAGCATTGCGCTTTCTGTAGGGCTATTAACCTTACGTTTCTGGCTACGTTATCAGAAGCATCCACAGGCATTTGCTCGTTGGACGCGCATTGTGCCGCCGGTTGTCGATACGGTGTTATTGTTAAGCGGCATTGCGTTGATGGCTAAAGCGCACATCCTGCCATTTTCCGGGCAGGCACAGTGGCTGACTGAAAAGCTGTTTGGAGTTATCATTTATATCGTTTTGGGTTTTATTGCACTCGATTATCGTCGTATGCACAGTCAGCAGGCGCGCATTATTGCCTTCCCGCTGGCGTTGGTGGTGCTGTACATCATCATTAAACTCGCCACCACAAAAGTACCGTTACTGGGGTAAGTCATGAGATCGTTAGCTGATTTCGAATTTAATAAAGCGCCATTGTGCGAAGGCATGATCCTGGCTTGCGAAGCAATCCGCCGCGATTTTCCCTCGCAAGATGTTTACGACGAACTGGAGCGTCTCGTTACTCTGGCGAAGGAAGAAATCAGCCAGCTTCTGCCTTTAGAAGAGCAGCTGGAAAAACTGATCGCGCTGTTTTACGGCGACTGGGGATTTAAAGCCTCACGCGGCGTTTATCGTCTTTCCGATGCATTATGGCTGGACCAGGTGTTAAAGAATCGACAGGGCAGTGCCGTATCATTAGGTGCCGTTTTATTATGGGTCGCGAATCGTCTCGATTTGCCGCTGCTGCCGGTGATTTTCCCTACGCAGCTGATACTGCGCATTGAATGTCCGGATGGCGAAATTTGGCTGATTAATCCTTTTAACGGTGAATCGTTAAGCGAACATATGCTGGACGTATGGTTAAAGGGAAATATCAGCCCGTCGGCGGAACTGTTTTATGAAGACCTTGATGAAGCTGATAACATTGAGGTAATCCGCAAATTGCTGGATACACTCAAAGCTTCGTTGATGGAAGAAAATCAGATGGAGCTGGCGCTACGTACCAGCGAAGCATTATTACAATTCAACCCGGAAGATCCCTATGAAATTCGCGATCGCGGGTTGATTTATGCGCAACTGGATTGCGAACACGTTGCGTTGAACGATTTAAGTTATTTCGTTGAACAGTGTCCGGAAGACCCGATCAGCGAAATGATCCGTGCGCAAATAAATAACATCGCGCATAAACATATTGTGCTGCATTAATTAATCGACATTTTACTCAAGATTAAGGCGATCCTATGAAACAAAAAGTGGTTAGCATTGGCGACATCAACGTAGCAAATGACCTGCCGTTCGTACTGTTTGGCGGTATGAACGTGCTGGAATCTCGCGATCTGGCGATGCGCATTTGCGAGCACTACGTAACCGTGACCCAGAAACTGGGTATACCTTACGTGTTCAAAGCCTCTTTTGACAAAGCCAACCGCTCCTCCATCCACTCTTATCGTGGACCGGGCCTGGAAGAAGGGATGAAAATCTTCCAGGAGTTGAAGCAGACTTTTGGCGTGAAAATTATCACCGACGTTCACGAACCAAGCCAGGCTCAGCCCGTTGCTGATGTTGTGGATGTGATTCAGTTGCCGGCGTTTCTTGCTCGCCAGACTGACCTGGTTGAAGCCATGGCGAAAACCGGTGCGGTAATTAACGTCAAGAAACCGCAGTTTGTCAGCCCGGGACAGATGGGTAATATCGTTGATAAATTCAAAGAAGGCGGCAACGAAAAAGTGATTCTTTGCGATCGCGGTGCTAACTTCGGCTATGACAACCTGGTTGTTGATATGCTGGGCTTCAGCATCATGAAGAAAGTGTCTGGTAATTCACCGGTGATTTTCGACGTGACCCACGCACTGCAATGCCGCGATCCGTTTGGCGCAGCTTCCGGCGGTCGTCGTGCTCAGGTGGCTGAGCTGGCACGTGCCGGTATGGCGGTAGGTCTGGCGGGGCTGTTTATTGAAGCGCATCCGGATCCGGAACATGCGAAATGTGATGGTCCATCCGCGCTGCCGCTGGCTAAACTGGAACCGTTCCTCAAGCAGATGAAAGCGATTGATGACCTGGTGAAAGGTTTCGAAGAACTGGATACCAGCAAGTAATCTTTTTTGCCTGAAAACTAAAGCCTTAGCGTTCTGCGTTAAGGCTTTTTTCATGGGGCCGGATACAAAAAAGGCCGCAGGCTGTTACCCCTGCGGCCGGTTTCGGGCGCATATTGCCATCACGGCAGCCTGACGCCCGTTTTCACCTTACTTCCGGTTACGCCACCAGCTGACAATCGCTGCGGTAATAATTCCCGCCAGGATCGGTGCTGCCAGGTCGTGCCAGAAAGTCATGGCAAACTGCGCGAGCTTCATATAGCCGCCTTGTTGTAATGACAACATTTTGCGGCTATTCTTGAAGTGTCTGGTTTCAAGATTAGCCCCCGTTCTGTTGTCAGGTTGTACCTCTCAACGTGCGGGGGTTTTCTCTTTCCAGCAACCAATGCCACCAGGGATAGAGCCCCCGCAACATTGTGCCTCACCGGATAGCTCCGGCTTGGTGTGGATACTACGTCTCAATTCATCTTCACTTCATCCCTGAAATGTTTGCAATGAAGAGTGCATTCCGGTTTTTCAACAGCTGTTACAGTCGTTTCATGAGTGCTCTGGATGATGCTTCCAGCTCGGGTTGCCAATATTTACTTGCAGAAGAGATAAAGACAAAAAGGGCCGCAGGCTGTTACCCCTGCGGCCGGTTTCGGGCGCATATTGCCATCACGGCAGCCTGACGCCCGTTTTCACCTTACTTCCGGTTACGCCACCAGCTGACAATCACTGCGGTAATAATCCCCGCCAGGATCGGTGCCGCCAGGTCGTGCCAGAAAATCATGGCAAACTGCGCGAGCGTCATATAGCCGCCTTGTTGTAATGACAACATTTTGCGGCTATTCTTGAATTGTTGATGGTTCAAGATTAGCCCCCGTTCTGTTGTCAGGTTTTACCTCTCAACGTGCGGGGGTTTTCTCTTTCCAGCAACCAATGCCACCAGGGATAAAGCCCCCGCAACATTGCGCCTCACCGGATAACGCCGGCTTGGTGTGGATATTACGTCTCAATTCATCTTCACTTCATCCCTGAAATGTTTGCAATAAAGAGTACATTCCGGCTTTTCAACAGCTGTTGCAGTGGTTTCGTGCAGGTTGTGGTACAGGCTCGCAATTCTGATTAACGACCTGTTCAGGTAGTATGAAGAAATACAATAAGCAGGAATTTATATTATCTCCCCCGATTTCTGTCATCGGAGGAGATATAACTGTCAGGCAAATATCGTCATCAAATAGGCGGCAAACAGTGCCAGATGCGCTGCGCCATTGAGCACGTTAGTACGTCCGGTGGAGAAGGAGATATGGCACAGCACTAAAGAGGCCACCATCACCACCATTTCTGGCGCACCAAGTGCAAACTGCAATTCGTTACCCGTCATAAAGGCAATTAGCGTGACGACAGGTACGGTAAGCGAAATGGTTGCTAACACTGAACCAAAGAACAGATTCATCGCGCGCTGGACCTGGTTGTTCAACACTGCTTTTAACGCACCTAAACCTTCCGGCGACAGAATCAACAGAGCCACCAGGAAGCCAGTAAAGGCGACAGGGGCATTCATGCTGTCGAGCAATGTCTCCAGCGGGCTGGCGTTCATTTTGGTGACTGCAATAACGGCAATCAGATGGACAATCAACCAGATAGCATGCCACAGGCTGCTATGGGCAGACGGTTTACCGTGGTGCGGGTCGTCATCATCACTGTCATCTTCGTGCTCGTAGACAAATAAACTTTGATGCGTTTTGGTCTGGATCAGCAAAAATACGCCATACATTGCCGCAGAAATTAATGCTACCAGTAACGCCTGACCGGTTGAAAAATTCGCCACAGGCAGAGCCATTGGAAATACCAGTACGATTATCGCCAGGGGGAACAGCGCAATTAAATACTGCTTGATACCAAACAGATTCATATATTGGGTGGCAAACTTGCGTCCGCCCAACAATAATGAAAAGCCAACCAGCCCACCGGTAACAATCATAATGATTGAATAGAGCGTATCACGCATTAGCGTTGGCGCGGCGTCGCCGGTTGCCATTAAAGCTGAAATCAAACTGACTTCAAGAATAACCACTGAAAGGCTAAGAATAAGCGAACCGTAAGGTTCTCCCAGGCGATGGGCTAATACGTCCGCATGACGGACAACACTAAAGGCGCTACTTAAAATACCAATAAGAGCAAGAAGGTTGATGGCAATGACCACTGGTAGTGTCTGGCTGCTTCCCCACAGGAACAGCACTACCAGCGCCAGAACCGGGAAAATAAGCGAAGTCTCCTTGTGGCGGGTTTTTACCGCCTCTTGAGCATTTGACATTATGGTTATCCCTTTGCAGATGAATTTATCGAAAATGTAAAAAATAGGTAGGAAAAATAACAGAAAGTGTCTGGATATCGGTAACATTTTACGAATTTTTACCCCGCTGTCGATTTTTTACTCATTGGGCCATAAAAATAAGCAATGCGTTTAGACAATGTTTGTTTTAGCGTTTCTTAAGAAGAGTCTGACATGAAAATTCTTATGTTTTGGCAAGAGTGGATATTGTTGACCACACTTAATGTTCAACTTTGTAAAAGGAGTCAACGATGCCGTATAAAACGAAAAGCGATCTGCCGGAAAGCGTAAAGCACGTGCTACCGTCTCATGCTCAGGATATCTATAAAGAAGCGTTCAACAGCGCATGGGATCAATATAAAGATAAAGAAGATCGGCGTGATGACGCCAGTCGCGAAGAAACCGCGCATAAAGTGGCCTGGGCTGCTGTGAAGCATGAATATGCCAAAGGGGATGATGATAAATGGCATAAAAAATCGTAAAACCGGTAGCTTAGTTAAAGCTATTCGTGCGGTGTTGTCTTGCAAGTGGTCCGTGGATTGCATATTGTCCCGTTAATGGTTTCAAAATGAGCAGTAAAATGTCCGGAAGACACCAAAAAGTTGTCGCAGGGAAGTATGCAGTGGCGGAGGTGTAAGGTGATAACGCGTGATTTCTTGATGAATGCCGATTGTAAAACGGCATTTGGTGCCATTGAAGAATCACTCTTATGGTCAGCAGAGCAACGGGCGGCTTCGCTGGCGGCGACGCTGGCTTGTCGACCTGATGAGGGACCGGTGTGGATCTTCGGTTATGGATCGTTGATGTGGAATCCGGCACTGGAGTTTACCGAGTCGTGCACCGGTACACTGGTTGGATGGCATCGCGCGTTTTGCCTGCGCCTGACCGCCGGGCGCGGGACTGCGCACCAGCCGGGACGGATGCTTGCACTGAAAGAGGGCGGACGCACCACAGGCGTCGCCTATCGACTGCCAGAAGAGACGCTGGAGCAGGAACTAACCCTGTTGTGGAAGCGCGAGATGATTACCGGCTGTTATCTGCCAACCTGGTGTCAGCTTGATCTTGATGATGGACGCACAGTAAACGCCATTGTGTTTATTATGGACCCGCGACATCCAGAATATGAATCTGACACTCGCGCTCAGGTCATCGCGCCGTTGATTGCGGCGGCGAGCGGTCCACTGGGAACCAACGCACAATACCTGTTTTCACTGGAACAGGAGCTTATCAAACTGGGAATGCAGGACGATGGGCTGAATGATTTGCTGGTATCGGTAAAAACACTGCTGGCGGAGAATTATCCGGATGGTGTGTTACGGCCGGGATTCGCCTGAGTAAACTTCCCTCATAGTGGGGCGTCAGACGCCCCCTCAAACATTAAAATGTGAGCACTTTATCGGCTGACAGCGTCCATTGCGCCAGTTCCACAAGAGTACCGATTTCCACCCCATCAATCAGAGGAAGTGTACTAATCCCGCGCCCGTCGGTACAGGTTTTGCACAATTTCACCGGTACATTCTGAGCGGTAAGGATCTCCAGCATTTGCTGAATGTTGTAGCCTTCCCCTGGTTTTTGCCCGCGCAACCCGGCTGTGACCGCATCAGACATCAGGAACAAGCGCAGATCCAGGTTGCTCTCCTGCTCTCGTAGCGCAATGGCCAGCCGTAAGCTGTTAAACAAGGATTCGCTCCCGTAAGGTGCGCCATTGGCAACGATCACGATTTTTTGCATTATTTACTCCTGTATTCAGGGAATTAGACACTGATCTTCTATCTTACTGCTTCTGCAGCGTCTGACCAATCGGTCACATTTTTAAGGATTTTCCTGAAAGCGCGAGAAAATACGACAAAAGTTGCCAGTAATCGTTATTCTTTAAGGCTATGGTTTTTCATTTTTTACCGGAAGTTACCGACGTTTTGAGCCGTTTCGTTCCTCGCATTATTCCGTTTTATTTACTCTTGCTGGCGGCAGGCGGTACAGCTAACGCACAATCTACCTTCGAGCAAAAAGCGGCAAATCCCTTTGATAATAACAATGATGGTCTGCCGGATTTAGGCATGGCTCCCGAAAATCATGATGGGGAAAAACACTTTGCTGAAATTGTGAAAGATTTCGGCGAAACCAGTATGAATGATAACGGGCTGGATACTGGCGAGCAGGCAAAAGCTTTCGCATTGGGAAAAGTCCGCGACGCGCTTAGTCAGCAGGTTAATCAGCACCTGGAATCCTGGCTATCACCGTGGGGAAATGCCAGTGTTGACGTCAAAGTAGATAACGAAGGTCATTTCACCGGCAGTCGCGGAAGTTGGTTTGTGCCTTTACAGGATAATGATCGTTATCTCACCTGGAGCCAGCTGGGTCTTACTCAGCAGGATGATGGGCTGGTGAGCAATCTTGGAGTTGGGCAACGCTGGGCGCGCGGCAACTGGCTGGTGGGGTATAACACCTTTTATGACAACTTGCTGGACGAAAATCTTCAGCGAGCAGGCCTTGGCGCCGAAGCGTGGGGCGAATATTTGCGGCTATCAGCAAACTATTATCAGCCGTTTGCTGCATGGCATGAACAGACAGCCATACAAGAACAAAGGATGGCGCGCGGGTACGATCTGACGGCCCGGATGCGCATGCCGTTCTATCAACACCTCAATACCAGCGTCAGCGTAGAACAGTATTTTGGTGATCGCGTTGATTTATTTAACTCTGGTACGGGTTATCACAATCCCGTCGCGTTGAGTCTGGGATTAAATTATACCCCAGTGCCATTAGTCACGGTGACGGCCCAGCATAAACAGGGTGAAAGCGGCGAGAATCAAAATAACCTCGGGCTGAATCTTAACTACCGTTTTGGTGTACCACTCAAAAAACAACTTTCTGCCGGTGAGGTTGCCGAAAGTCAGTCGCTACGTGGTAGTCGCTATGACAATCCGCAACGAAATAATCTGCCGATTCTTGAGTACCGACAGCGAAAAACGTTAACGGTGTTTCTGGCGACACCGCCATGGGATCTAAAACCCGGCGAAACAGTGCCGCTGAAATTACAAATTCGCAGTCGTTATGGTATTCGGCAACTGATTTGGCAGGGCGATACGCAGATATTAAGTTTGACGCCGGGCGCACAAGCCAATAGCGCGGAGGGCTGGACGCTGATCATGCCTGACTGGCAAAACGGGGAAGGGGCAAGCAATCACTGGCGATTGTCTGTAGTGGTGGAAGATAACCAGGGGCAGCGTGTCTCCTCCAATGAGATCACGCTAACGCTTGTCGAACCGTTCGACGCTTTGTCAAACGACGAACTGCGCTGGGAACCGTAATCAGAAAATGCGCTCCTGATGCACCCATACTGCTGCTTCCACGCGAGACTTGAGCTTCATTTTCTTCAGCATGTGCTTGACGTGCACTTTTACTGTGCTTTCGGTGATGTCCAGGCGGCGGGCAATCATCTTGTTCGGCAAACCCTGGGCAATCAGCTTGAGAATATCGCGCTCGCGTGGGGTTAACTGGTTAACATCGCGTTCAGTAGTGGCACGGTTAGCGCGCAAGCTGGCGGCCAGAACAGGCGTTAATGCTTCGCTTAATACCATTTCGCCAGCAGCAGCCTGATGCAATGCTTTCAGCAGATCTTCCGGTTCCATATCTTTTAACAGATAGCCATCCGCGCCGCGTTTCAGTGCGGTGACCACATCTTCTTCATGGTTAGAGACGCTGAATACCACAATGCGCCCGGAGAGGGACTTTTCGCGCAGTTTATCCAGCGTTTCCAGACCGTTCATGCCGGGCATATTGAGATCTAACAAGATCAAATCGGGATCAAGAGACTCCGCCAGTTCAATACCCTGTTCGCCATTACTCGCTTCGCCAACCACGGTGATATCTGGTGCCATACTGATAAGCTGTTTTACGCCAGTTCGCAGCATCGGGTGATCGTCGATCAGCAGGATAGTAGCCGGTTCCTGATTACTCATGGGTATCTCCTTGGACGTCTGTGAAAGTTTTTTCGGGAATAAAGGTGACCACCACTTCGGTGCCACCTGATTCACGACGGCGGACGCGGCAATCGCCTCGTAAACTTTGCGCACGGTCGCGCATTATTATCATGCCGTAGTGATTGCTGCGGATGGCATTTTCAGGCACGCCGCAGCCGTTATCCTGGACGGTCAGTTTGACCTGATTATCGTTTTGCGCCACTGTCACCACGACCTCACTCGCTTGCGAATGTTTGAGGGCGTTACTTAATGCCTCACGGGCAATTTGCAACAGATGGATTGCCTGATGCGAAGGTACCAGACGAGGCGGCAATTGATAATCCAGCTTCACCGGGAAGCCAAATTTGGCGCTGTACTCTTCGCAACTCGCTTCCAGTGCCGGACGTAATCCAGGCTCGGTGAGCTGCAAGCGGAATGTGGTGAGCAATTCACGCAACTGCGCCCAGGATGCATTCAGTTCGTTACGGATCTGACTTAACAGTTCGCGGCTGCTTTCTGGCAGCGCATCGCCCTGCATCTGTAAACAACTCACCTGCATCTTCATGCAAGAGAGAGATTGGGCAATAGAATCATGCAGTTCGCGCGCAATGGTGGCACGCTCTTCCATCACGATCAACTGTTGCTGACGTTCCTGATGGCGATCCAGCGCAAGCGTGGCGGTGAGTTGTTCAACCAGGGTATCCACCAGTTGCTGTTGATCATGACTAAGATGACGCCCCTGCGGCAGGGTTGCCAGTAAAATACCGTACTGCGTATGAGAGTCAGCCAGCCGCCACTTCAGGGTTGTGCCGCGATCGCCAACGGGGAGTACACCGCGCGGGCAGAGCTGACAGCCTTTATCATCGCAGGTCATATCTGGCTGGCAGGTAAACTCCTGATGATTCTCTTCATCATCAGTGTCATACACCCGCAGTTCGATATCACGTAGCAGGGTTAAATTCTGTAAGCCGTTGAGTACAGGTGACAGGCGTTCACACAGCGGGGCGCGGGAATGCAAACGGCGGTTGGCCTGCCATAAAAAAGAGAGGATCTGATTTTTATGTTCCAGCCCGGCGGTTTTCTCCTGAACCCGCTGCTCAAGTACGGCGTAACTTTCCGCCAGTTCTGCAGACATATTGTTCAACGCAGTTCCAAGCATAGCCATTTCGTTGCGCCCGCTGATGTTCGCGCGTTGGGTAAAATCGCGATGGCTGACGGCACTCGCCATTGCCAACAACTGCCGCCACGGTTGTAGCAGTCGCGCCCGCAACCAGATAATAGTGAACACCAGTAAAAGTGCCATAAATACCGCCATTACCCGATGGACCAGCACCACTGTCTCAATGCGCATTTCCGTGGTGCGGTCAAAACCAGATACCAGTTGATCAAGCCCGGCAACAAACTGGCTGACATCCGCTGACACCGTTTTGCGGTTTTGTGCACGCAGCAGCGCAGGGATCAGTTCATTACGCCAGTAATCTTGTAAACCCTGTAGTTGCGCCAGTTGTCCGTCTCGTTCTGCTGCTCGGGTTAACTCGGCGCTAAATGCCGTTTGTTCCATCTCTTTAATTAAGGGCTTGTCTTTCTCGCTTAATGGCACTGCCGCCAACAGACGGTAACTTTGCATGCGCAGCGATCCCGCTTTGTTGATCGCATGGGCGCTGCCCTGAACGCCTTGTACCAGCCAGCCAGAAACCGCCATCCCCGCCAGTCCAATAGCAGTAGAAAGCAACACAATAAGCGCAACCTGATTAACCAGGGTGAGCGGAGAGAGACAACGTTTAAGCATGCAAACCTCTTCCTTCAGGCTTTAAATGAGCAATAACCTTAATGAATGTGACGATACATTCTGGAATGGCAGTATTCTCGGCTATTGGCTGAAGTATACCCATACCCGGAAAGAGTTACTCCTTATTTGCCGCGTGGTAAGTCGCTTTACATCGGTAAGGGTAGGGATTTTACAGCACCGTGAAAAATCTCATAATTTTTATGAAATCACTGTACTCACTATGGGTAATGATAAATATCAATGATAGATAAAGTTATCTTATCGTTTGATTTACATCAAATTGCCTTTAGCTACAGACACTAAGGTGGCAGACATCGAAACGAGTATCAGAGGTGTCTATGAGTCACTCATCCGCCCCCGAAAGGGCTACTGGAGCTGTCATTACAGATTGGCGACCGGAAGATCCTGCGTTCTGGCAACAACGCGGTCAACGTATTGCCAGCCGCAACCTGTGGATTTCCGTTCCCTGTCTGCTGCTGGCGTTTTGCGTATGGATGTTATTCAGTGCTGTTGCGGTGAACTTACCGAAAGTCGGTTTTAATTTTACGACCGATCAGCTATTTATGTTGACGGCGCTGCCTTCGGTTTCTGGCGCGTTGTTACGTGTTCCATACTCCTTTATGGTTCCTATCTTCGGTGGTCGTCGCTGGACGGCGTTCAGCACCGGTATTCTGATTATTCCTTGCGTCTGGCTGGGTTTTGCCGTGCAGGATACCTCCACGCCTTATAGCGTCTTCATCATCATCTCTCTGCTGTGTGGCTTTGCTGGCGCGAACTTCGCATCCAGTATGGCAAACATCAGCTTCTTCTTTCCGAAACAGAAGCAGGGTGGCGCGCTGGGTCTGAATGGTGGTCTGGGCAACATGGGCGTCAGCGTCATGCAGTTGGTTGCTCCGCTGGTGGTATCACTGTCGATTTTCGCAGTATTTGGTAGCCAGGGTGTCAAACAGCCGGATGGGACTGAGCTGTATCTGGCGAATGCGTCCTGGGTATGGGTGCCGTTCCTTGCCATCTTCACCATTGCGGCGTGGTTTGGCATGAACGATCTTGCTACCTCGAAAGCCTCCATCAAGGAGCAGTTGCCGGTACTCAAACGGGGTCATCTGTGGATTATGAGCCTGCTGTATCTGGCAACCTTCGGCTCCTTCATCGGCTTCTCCGCGGGCTTTGCGATGCTGTCAAAAACGCAGTTCCCGGATGTTCAGATTCTGCAATACGCTTTCTTCGGGCCGTTTATTGGTGCGCTGGCGCGTTCTGCAGGTGGTGCATTATCTGACCGTCTGGGCGGAACTCGTGTCACACTGGTGAACTTTATCCTGATGGCGATTTTCAGTGGCCTGCTGTTCCTGACCTTACCGACTGACGGACAGGGCGGAAGCTTCATGGCGTTCTTCGCAGTCTTCCTGGCGCTGTTCCTGACCGCTGGGCTGGGTAGTGGTTCCACTTTCCAGATGATTTCCGTGATCTTCCGTAAACTGACAATGGATCGCGTGAAAGCAGAAGGGGGTTCTGACGAACGTGCGATGCGTGAAGCGGCAACCGACACGGCGGCGGCGCTGGGTTTCATCTCTGCGATTGGCGCGATTGGTGGCTTCTTTATCCCGAAAGCGTTCGGTAGCTCGCTGGCATTAACGGGTTCGCCAGTCGGCGCAATGAAAGTATTTTTGATTTTCTATATCGCCTGCGTAGTGATTACCTGGGCGGTATATGGTCGGCATTCTAAAAAATAAATCTTAATATTTGATTATCCTTTGCGCGGCATGATGTCGCGCTTTTTTTATGCATCATTTAGTTACAACATACTAATGTTATATGGCTTATTTTGCCGGATTTCATTAAGAGCCATTAATATGTTACCCATGGGGAATACTCCTTAATAC